>JAJZDO010000262.1 GCA_021805955.1 Acidobacteriota bacterium | reverse complement strand
TTTGGATTGCTTGGGTTTTTCATGAATGGTTCGGGCAAATCATTGGATGCGATGGAAGGTCCGGCGCCACCTTGTTCGATCGAAAAAGTGGATCAGGACATGCCCCATAAAGCCAACCTTATCCGCGATTGAAGTCCTGTTCACCTGGTCTTCTGACGTGATGAAAGACCAATAAACAAAGAGAGGCCGGCCAAGAATGTTCTGCCGCGGAACAAATCCCCAGTAGCGGCTATCCAGCGATACCATGCGATTGTCGCCCATCGCGAAATAATCGCCAGGAGGGACGACGAGATTGCCATCTTGAATGTGACGGGGCAGATCGACCGACCACGTCGCCGTTACATCCGAGTCCGGCGGCGGCGGGACCGCGGGAAAATCATCGCGATAAGGGTAGTACGCATCGTTCGGATCGCCATCGTCGGACGGCAGCGTCGCATACGGCATATTTTGCGGCTTGCCGTTCAAATACACAATGCCGTGCTCCAGGTGCAGTCGATCGCCTGGAATGGCAACTACCCGCTTCACCAGAAACAGTTTCGGTTCGCCCGGCTTGTAGAACACGATGATGTCGCCGCGACGAATGTTGCGGTAACGAATAAAGGGCGCCCAGCGGGTTGGCGGTGCGAATGTGATCCTGTCGACCAGGACGTGGTCGCCAATCAACAACGTCTTCTCCATCGAGGAGGATGGAATTTCGAAATTCTGGAAGACAAACGTAATGATAAACAGTCCGACCACCAGAACAGTGCAGATGGACGCAATAAACTCGAACAGAGTTTCTGGTTGCTGAGGATTGGAAGCGTCTTGCGCGAGTTGCTGACCGGCCAAGGTTTTCTCCGATTTCGAGTGGCTAACGAATTACGTGGAAAATGCGGCTCCAGCGAGTCGCCCCAGTCAAACCGTTCCACCAACCGCGTTCGCGGGCCAGCCGATCGCTGGTAAGACCCGTGATTTCCGATCTGCTTGCGGTAACGACTGAAAAATAAACCAGAAACGGTTCTCCTACGATGTTCTGGCGCGGCACCAGTCCCCAGTAGCGACTGTCCAAACTGTCATTTCTATTATCGCCCAGGACAAAATATTGTCCTGCCGGTATCTGTAGCTGGCCCTGGTGGACGTTCCGCTGCATCTGCATCCACCATCGACTGCTGACTCCGGGGTCTGTGTACGTGGAGGTGGGAAAGTCATCGCGAAATGGGTTCGCATAACTGGGAATGTACAGCGCAAACGGTTCGCGTTGCAGCCGTCCATCGAGGTAGACCAACCCACGGTGCAGATGAAGATCGTCCCCCGGTACCCCAATCACGCGCTTCACCAGGTACATCGAAGCATCGATTGGATAATGGAACACGACAATGTCGTCTCTCTTGACGGGCTCATAGGCAAGCAGCGACTTCCAGGGTCCAGGGTTCGCAAAAATGACCTTATTCACCAGCAGAAAGTCGCCAATCAATAGAGTCTCTTCCATCGATCCGGAGGGAATCCGATAGGGTTGAGCGATAAACGTCAACACAAACAGTGCGCCCACCAAAAAAGTAAGGGTGGTCTGGATCAGGATCAGGATCTCGTGGTGGTGTCGTATCCGTGCCGGCGCAGCAGCGGCAGAAACCGGCGACACTGAAGAGGAAGTTACGCGCAGGGATGGATCGGTTTCGCCGGTCATTTCCTCTTCCTCGCGTGAGGTTTTTCTGAAGCAACCTTCACAGATGCCGGCTCCTCGGTCAGCAGCAACTGTCCTGCCGCGGTGAGCGAACGTAGATGCTGCAGCGCCAGACGCGCGGCTTCTTGTTCAGCATGTTTCTTGCGCGTGCCGGTGGCCGAGGCCAGCGTATTTTCTGTCCCGGATGGTTGCAGGAGCTTCACCTCAACCGCAAAGCTCTTCCTGTGATCCGGTCCGGTTTCTGCAGTCAACTGGTAGCTCGGTTGCCCCAACCCATGCGCCTGCGAATATTCCTGCAGCATGGACTTATAATCGCCTACTTCTCCGGCTCGCGCAGCTTCCACTACGGCTTCCAACGTTTCATCCAGCAACCATCTGCGCACCAGACGCACGGCTATCTCCATCCCACCGTCCAAATAGGCAGATGCAATCACCGCTTCGACGGCGTTGGCCAGAATCGCGGGCTTTTTTCGGCCGCCGCTTTTTTCCTCGCCTTTGCCGAGCCGCAGAAACTCTCCCAATCCTACGGCCTGGGCAACCCGCGCCAGGTGCGGACGACTGACAAATTGTGCCCGCAATCGAGTCCACGCCCCTTCGCTGAATTCCGGGTACACGCGAAAAAGATGTTCCGTCACTACCAGGCCCAGCACAGCATCCCCAAGGAACTCCAACTGCTCATTGTCCGCCTTGGGATCTTGCTCCGTCTGCTCTTCATAGGCAACGGAACTATGGGTAAGGGCCAGATCGAGGAGAGCCGGATGGCGAAACTGATAATGAAGCGACTGCTGCAGCCGATCCAGCAATGCGGCGCGACCTGCTGGCAGAACGGTCTGATTTTCGGGGTCCCTTGGCTGTACGGAAGGAACGGCTCGGCTATGCGAAGAGGCGGGTCGGAGGTTAGTCAAGGCCGTTTCGTCTCCTCATGTCAACCTAGAGGCCAGTGTAGTGCGTTCCTTCTCGCTCGCTCCATATTTACAGCCAATCTCCGCGTAGAACGCACATCCGGATGCAACCATGACCACCTTGTCGCGGCCAGCCTCGCAAAGACGATTCGCTTCAACTGCGGGGATATGAAATCCGCGTTCAGTGCGAACTGGCCGCGCCATCGCCGGAACTGTCATCGTGTCCCCGTTGCGCCGCCTGCGGAGGAGCAAAAGGCGCCTTCAATCCGGCTTCGGCTGCCCGACTGGTGTCCTGCCGTCCATCCCGCGACTGCATCGCCGCCTGATATTCCGCGACGGCTGCACTGCGGTCTCCCTGCAGGTCATCGAGACGGCCCAGATAGATATGCGACCAGGCAATCGTGCGCAAGTCATGGGAAACCTTGGATGCCTCGGTGAACTCTTGCACTGCGGCATCCATCTTCCCGCTCATAATGTCTGCCCGCGCCAAAATGAAGTGCGCTCGACCTGGATTGCTTGTGTGCTGATCAAGCGCCTGCTGGGCCAACTGCGCCGCTGCGGCTGTATTTCCGGCGATCAGTTTGTTTTCCGCCTCGTCCAGGCCGGCTGACTGCGGAGCGGCAGGCGTCGCCACGTTCTGGTCCGTATGCGAGGCAAAAACGATGTCCTGCACGCGATGCTTCTCAATGTCCACGTTCATTCCGTAGATCATGATGCCAACCATCTCCGGCAGCGATCTCGGACTCTCGTCGAAACCGTTCAATTGGTCGTAAAAGTACTGCGTCAGAATGAAACCCTGAACCATATCGTCATGGACCGTCTGATTGCGCACTTCCGCCACCGCGTGTTCATATGCATTCTCTTGCTTGTTGACGGCAGCCAGCTGGCTACGATCAATATGCGCCGGAATCTTATAAACGGGGACGCCTGTGTCCATCGAGCGCGCTTCAATCGCCCGAATCATGCACTCAGTCACCAGTGTGAGAACGTCGCTCTTGTAGATGTAGGGCAGCGGAGAGGGCTGCACCAGATCGAGAATCGGTCGGAGCTGATTGATTGAGTTCGACCGGGCATAGATCAGTGGCTCCAGGATAAAGCGAAGATAGGTGTGCTTCACCGGCTTCAAATCGATCTTGCCGTTGGTTGGAGACGAAACCACGATGTAGTCGCCTCCGTACACGCGGGCATTCCGTTCTCCGGGCGCGATCAATGGGTCCATAATCACCAGAAATCGGCGATTGCCGTTCGTCAACGGAGGTTGTTTCAGGTACAGGTCAGTCTGGATCAGCATTTGATTCATCGCCGCCCGAACCTTGTTCGCCAGCGCTTCATAGGCGGGATGGTTCAGCACCCAGATCACGTGCAGGTTCACGGCCTGGGAAAAGTTTCGCAGTGGAGAAGCCAGTCCGACCAACGTTGCGGCGTCCGGGGGCAAATCTGAAGACGAAACATTTGTCGTCAACTCTGGCGGCGGCGTCAGAAATAATGCCAGCGAAATGTACGCGGCAAGATTGACGGAGACACCGTTCATCGTATGGCCGTGGATAAAGGTGCAGAGTCGATCCCGACTATCGCGCGCGGCCGCGGACTGCTGCAGTGCCTGCGCAATGTCATCGCGCACTTTCTGGCGCAGAGGATCGGAAATCGACAGCCCCTCGTTATAACCGCAGGTATTCAGGCCCGCCATCACATCGAACATCGCCTCTGACGTTTCCAACTCTATGGCTGGGCCCGTCGGATCGATCGCGGCCGGGATGGCCGCGAGTTGTGCCGCATTGGGCTGAGGTGCAATGTCCGTCTCCGGCAGCGGGACCGGCTCGCCCGATTCAGTGCGGGAAGACGACGAGACTCCAGATTGTTTTGGCGGCGTTGGCGTGGACAAATCTCTCGACGGGGACGACTGCGAAGAGGAATCCTGAAACGAGGACGCCTGGGCCCACATCGTAACCGACAATGCCGACAGGGCCAGCGAAAGCCCGAGAGCACTCAACAAAATCCGAAAGCTGAAACCAACTGCGCGTGTAGACTGCATGGCCACTTCGTAAAACGCTTTCCGTGGAGAACCAACTTCAGTCTATGCATCCGCTGGAGGCATGGTCAAACGCCGAATTATGTCAGAATCATTTGCGCAAACACCCAACTGCGGCAAGGTTTTAGGTGCAACCTGTCTCAGCCCTCTCGCAACACACGATCCAGCGCGATTTTCTCGGTCATCAACTCCCGCACCGCCTCGGTGTCATTGCGAAGTTCCGCCTCCGCCAGTGAGCGACGCAGTTCGCGCTGACGACGTTCCAGCCTGCTGTGACGCAAGGAGTGAAACGCATCCTCCACTTGCTCCGGCTGAATTTCCTGGTTTCCATGCATCAACGCCGCTGCCAGCAAATGGCGGCTCGACTCATCCGGTGCCAGGTCAAATGGATTGGAAATCGCCTCCGCCTCCAAAAACGCAGCCAGCAACGCGGAGGCCGCCAGTCCTTCATAC
Source organism: Acidobacteriota bacterium (assembly GCA_021805955.1). Next base: position 4,639 of record JAJZDO010000262.1, on the reverse strand, counting down.
AACGAAGGCTCCTCCGTCATTCGCTGCCGCGCCAGCTCCCGCGCCGGCTGACCCGGCGGCAAAGTGAGAGCACGCAACAGCAATTTTTCCGCTTCGCTCCATCCCGCTGTTACCGACGATTTCGAGCGGACGTCCGTGCGCCGCGCGAAAGCAGCCTGCTTCAACTCCTGCCGCAGCAATGCGGAATCGATGGCAAGCTTTTGCGCGGCATCGGCGGCGAACTCATCACGCGCGATGCGGCTGGGAATATGCTGCATGTGCGGCAACAGAAAATTCAGCGCCTTCACTTTGGCGTCCGGCGTGACTGGTGGAAACAGCGTGCGTGCCCGCTCAATTAAATAATCACTGTGTCGGCGCGCCCCACGTAGCGCTGCAATGTAGGCCGGTGTTCCCCGCTCGCGCACGTACCGGTCCGGGTCCAGGCCACCTTCCAACGTCACCACTTTCACGCTGAAACCCTCTTCAATCAGCAGCGCGATGGACTTTTCTGCCGCATTCGCGCCGGCCGTGTCCGGATCGAAGTTCACCACCACTTGCCGCGTATGCCGGCCCAGCAGCCGTGCCTGCACCTCGGTAAAGGCTGTGCCACTGGTCGCCAGCACATTCGTTATGCCAGCCATGTAGACGGAGATGCAGTCCATCTGCCCTTCCACCAGCAATGCAAATTCAAATTGACGGATCGCCTGCTTCGCCTTGTCGAGGTTGAAGAGCACATGGCCCTTGGTATACAGCGGCGTTTCTGGCGAGTTCAAATACTTCGGCCCCGCCTTTTCATCGTTGTCGAGCGCCCGCGCCGTAAAAGCAATCACCCGACCCGCTTCATTGCGAATCGGAAACGTGATGCGCTTGCGAAAGCGCGCATACATCGTTCCGCTGACGCCCTCGGCCTGGTCCTTGGCGGAAAATAGACCACTACCGCGCAAAACCTCTTCGTCAAACGCGGACTGGAAACGGTCGCGCATGGTGGAGTAGGAATCCGGCGCATAGCCAATGCGAAAGGCTGCAATGGCCTCCGCCGTCAAACCGCGGCCGGTCAGATATTCGCGCGCGCGGGCCGCTTCCGGACTCTGCAGTTGTTCCTCAAAATAGCGGCAGGCCTGGTCGTGGATCTCCAGCAACTTCGAACGCAGCCGCGACGCCTGCGCTTCTTCCGGCGAGGAAAATTCGCGCTTCGGCAGCGGAATGCCGCACTTCTGCGCCACCGTCCGCACCGCCTCAGGAAAACTGATGTTCTCAATTTTCTGCACAAACGTGAACACGTCACCGGACTGGCCGCAGCCGAAGCAATGGTAATACTGCTGCGCCGCCTGCACATTGAACGAGGGTGTCTTCTCTTTATGAAACGGGCACAGCCCTTTGAAGCTTTGTGCGCCTCCCTTTGTCAGGCGCATGTACTCGCCGACGATGCGAACAATATCGGCTTGCTGCTTGACGGATTGGGCAAAACCATCGGCCATGGCGAGGAAAGGTCAGTGTACGGCAAAAAACTTGGCAGGATTGTGTGGCGGCATTCTTGCTGCCACCGCTTGATTTTTTTGGCGACGCAAGTCGGCTCGCGAACCTGACTGCGAATAATGAATCAGCAGGATTTTTCCATGCGAACCACCGGCAAAGTCACGCCGTTTTCCAGCGGCACCGTCATCGTTTCGGTTTTGCGGTATCCGCGCCGCAAATATACAGGCACACCGGTCAGCGTCGCACCCATCTCCAATCGCCTAAAACCGGCAGCCATGGCAGCCTCCTCCGCCGCTTTCAGAAGCAAGCTCCCAATGCCTCGGCGGGCCCACAACGGATGCACAAAGATCGCGCGAATCTTGGCGGCATCCTGCAATGGATCCATCAACGCATTTTCCCGCACACCATGATGGTCGCCGCCGCACAACGTCTTGCGCTGGCTCCAGCCGCCACAACCGATCATCTCGCCGTCTTGTTCGACCACAAAATACGTCCCATCTTTGATGAGTTGGCTATCCACCGTAAACACGGTTCGCAGTGCTGCTTCGATTTGTACTGGCGTGTAATCTCCGGCCTGCAATCCACGCACGGAGGCTTCAATCAACTTCTCCAATGCAGGAATATCGTCGGCGACAGCTTTGCGGAGAAAGTACGGCATGGGCGCCCCATTGCAACGGTTGCAGTGATTATAGATTTCTCCATCCAGACGCATTCGCAAGATCTGTTCCGTAGCTAGGCGACTGCCGGTCGCGCCCTTGCCCCCTAGCCATGCACTAAGATAAGCCCGTGCAGCCTCTTCTCCGCGTGGACCACCTCTCGATCACATTTTCCTCCGATGCGGGGAGACACATTGCTGTCGATGATTTGAGCTTTTCCATTGACCCGGGGGAATCGCTGGCGCTGGTAGGCGAGTCTGGATCAGGAAAATCCGTCACCGCGCTGGCGATTCTGCGCCTGCTCGATCCACGCGCCCAGGTCTCCGGCAGCATCTGGTTTCGCGAGGAAGATTGGCTGCTACTTCCTGCGAGAGACATGGTCGCGCGCCGCGGCCGTGATGCCGCCATGGTATTTCAAGAGCCGATGACCGCCCTGAATCCCGTCATGCCGATCGGCAAGCAAATTGCCGAAGCGATTCGCGTTCATCAGCGCGACCTTTCACGGTCCGCCGTGCGCCGGCGTGCAATCGAGGCCCTCGAATCGGTTTCCATTCCGGAACCTCATCTGCGATTCGACGACTATCCGCATCAATTTTCCGGCGGCCAGCGGCAACGCATCCTGATCGCGATGGCCCTCGTCAATCGCCCCAGGCTTGTCATCGCCGATGAGCCCACCACCGCGCTCGATGTTACGGTGCAGGCTCAGATTCTCGATTTGCTGCGCGAGTTGAAAGAGCGCTCCAACGCGGCCCTGCTCTTTATCTCCCACGATCTTTCCGTGGTCGCTCAGATTGCGCAACGCGTGGCTGTGATGCGTAAGGGAAAGATCGTAGAAATCGCGCCTTGTGCGCAGTTGTTTTCGAATCCGCAGCATCCCTATACCCGAAGTTTGCTGGCCGCCGTCCCCACCATGCACAGCAATCGCAACGCTCCTCTGGCCACAACAGAACTTTCCACCACCGTGCCGGAAGGCCCCCTCGCCGAAGTCGCCCCCGGCCACTGGACCCGGGTTGCAGAATAGGGGTCAGGAGAGCGCGGGAAACGGTATGAATAATGAAACCGAATTCAGCAAAGAAAAATGTGGACGCATAAACTTGGATGTTTCAACCCACAAAAGCGGAAAGCTCTCCATTACCAGCCCCCACGCTCCGCCACGTTTTTGACAATACCCGTCAGTATTTGCTGTAGGCGGGATTGAATTTTGGACGCGGTTTGACATGGATGTATGCGGCCACGTCGTACGCATCCTGCGGAGAGAGCGTGCCCGGCTGGGTCGGCGGCATCGCCTTGACAAGAAACGCCGCCATCTTGGGAATCTTGTTCATACCAGCGCCGTCGTTGTAGGAGTCTGGACCCCACAACGCCGGGAACACAGCCGGCACTCCCGCGCCACTGTCTTGATGACATGCCGCACACCGCTGTTGGTAGATGACCGCCCCGCGATCCGCATTGCCGGTGAGCGAGGGCACTTGCACCAGACCCCGTCCGGCGAGCGTCTCTTGTTTGGAAACGCCCTGAGAGATCCACTCGATATAGGCAAGCAATGCGTTCATCGCTGGACTGTCCAGCGGCGGAGCGGTACCGTTTTCGCTGCGGACGAAACACTCCTGCACTCGCTCGCCAAAACTGATCACGCGACCAGCCCGCTGGCTGTACTGGGGAAACAATCCAGGAACGCCGGTCAAGGGCGCTGCCTTGGGCTCCGTACCTCCCTGCAGGTGGCAATCGTTGCAGCTCAGTCGGTTGCCGACATAAGCTTTCGCGTGGGTCGGTGTCTGGTCGAAAATGTCCTTGCCCTGGCGGATCAGGTCGCCTTGTTTTCCCGCCGGAATGCTGGCAAGATCATGCGGCTGCGGAGCGATGGGCCCTGTGGCCGACGATTGCTGGGCGGTTCCCAGCGCCGCATTCCCGAAACTTCCTGCCAGGGCGACGCCCAGCACCAGGGCCATCGGCAGCAATTCCATGCGAAATTTCATTTTGCGTTTCCCGTGACAGATTGAAAGCCGTAGTCGCGATAGATTTTCTGCGCTTGCGGTAAGGTGAGGTACTGCACCCATGCGCGCGCGGCGGCAGCGTGGGGCGCGTTCCTCAATACCCCTGCAGCGTAGACAGCGGTGCTGTTTTGCTCCGCCGGAATGGCAACTCCAGAGATTGGGTTATGGATCATTTCCTGAAAGCGCACTTCAGAGGCCCAGGTCACACCGGCGTCGGACTCTCCCTGCATGATCCGCATCGGCGTCTGCCGGTGATGAACGTGCGTCAGGTATGTCGTCCCATCGGCGACTTTGCTGACATATGCCGACTGGTAGAGCGCCTCGCCGCCCGCTTTACGCAATGCGGCCGCAATCTGGCGCGCGACGCCTTCCCACTCAGGGTTCGGCATGGAAAGCCGTAGGCTGGGTTGGCCAAGGTCTTTGAGTCCGGCGATGTGTTTCGGATTTCCGGCAGCCACCATGATGGCCAGATCGTTGGTGGCGTAGCGAACGGACTGTTCGACCTGTCCCTGCCACGGCTCATTGCTGGATTTG
>JAJZDO010000623.1 GCA_021805955.1 Acidobacteriota bacterium | reverse complement strand
CCGGTCAATTCCAATCTTCACGGCAAAGTGCTGCTGGCGATTCTAGGCGGCCAATATGGTGACGTGCTGGAATCCGGCGAACTCCGCATTGAATACCGCGAGGGAGAGTTTTGCCTGCTTTATAGCGATTACAATTTGCCGCTCAATCCGCGTCAGATCAAGCTCCTGCTGCGTCATCGATGGGAGGAATCCGCAGCATCCGCCGACATCGATTTTTTGACGCGCCAGGAATATGAAAGCGTCCTATTTCAGCTGGACCATATTCCCAACTATCAGCAGGCTGGGCCGAAAGCGCGTGCCGATCGCGAGCGCGAGACCAATATTGCGACTCATCGGCTGGTACATCTCATTCGGACAAATCCAGCTCTCCAGCGTCATCTGGAAACTGTGATCACGGAGTTCAATGGAACGCCGGGTCAACCTGAATCGTTCGATTTGCTGCACGAGCTTTTGGAGCAACAGCCGTATCGGCTATCGTATTGGCGAACGGCGATGCAGGAAATAAACTACCGGCGCTTCTTCGACATCAATGATTTGATTGGCATCCGCATGGAGTATGGGCCATTGTTTCAAGCCGCCCATGCGAAATTGATTGAACTGGCGGAGCGGGGAGCGATCGATGGTATTCGTCTCGACCATATTGATGGGTTGCTCGATCCGCAACAGTATTTGTTACAGTTACGCGAAGTCACTGCGAACGCAGGCAAGCCTCTCTATGTGATCGTCGAAAAGATTCTTGCGCGACAGGAATGGCTGAGCCCGGAGTGGCCGGTGGATGGCACGACCGGTTATGAATTCCTGGCCCTGTCGAACGGGCTGTGGGTGGAAGAAAACAATCTCTCGGAAATTGACCGGATTTACCTGCACTTTCGCGGGCGCGTGAAGCCGGATCGAGATGTCGTATACAACGCCAAGAAATTGATTACCGCGTCTTCGATGGCCAGCGAACTGAATGTGCTAGCCCACGAACTCAATCGTCTTTCTGAACAGAACCGGCGAAGCCGCGACTTTACCCTGGATGGTCTGCAGGAGGCGTTGCGGGAGGTGGTCGCATGTTTCCCGGTATATCGAACCTATATTTCAAAACGTGGATTCAGCACTACGGATGAAATGGCAATCGACGAGGCGATCGGCCAGGCAATGCGGCGCAATCCGAATGTCGATTCCTCTATTTTTGGGTTTATCCGTGCCCACATTTGCCCCATGTGTGCGCAAGATGAATCGGAAGAGAGTTCCACGCAACGTCTTCGATTTGCGATGAAATTTCAGCAATACACAAGCCCCGTGCAGGCCAAGGGCATGGAAGATACTGTGTTCTACCGGTACAGTCCCCTGGCCTCGCTGAACGAAGTAGGCACCGGAACGGGTCGAAAAGCGACATCTCCTCAGGAGTTTCACAACGCAAACATGCATCGCATGGAGCACTGGCCGGACGCGATGCTGACCACCTCGACGCACGATACCAAGCACGGTGAAGATGCACGGATGCGCATCCATGCGCTGACGGAGTTGCCAGCGGAATGGAAAGCAAATCTGCTGCATTGGTCGCAGGTAAATGACAGCGCGAAAACCGTAGTGAACGGCCACCCGACGCCCGACCCAGGAGACGAATATCTGTATTACCAGAACCTGCTCGGAATGTGGCCCCCGCGTCAGGCAGCGGCGGATGAGAACATCGTCAGCCGCATGAAGGCGTTCATGAGCAAGGCGCTCAAGGAGGCGAAAGTCCACACCAGTTGGATCAATCCGTCGAATGAGTATGACGCGGCGGTGGACAACTTTGTGGAACAGACCTTGCGCGGCCCGTCTTCGTCCACTTTTCTTGCGTCGTTTGTCCCGTTTGCGGAGCGCCTGGCAATATTGGCCGCATGGGGGTCGATTTCTCAGATCGCCTTGAAGTTGATGAGCCCAGGCGTCGTCGACACATATCAAGGAGGCGAGTTGTGGGACCTGAGCCTGGTGGACCCAGACAATCGCCGCCCTGTCGACTATGCAACACGCCAACAGAGATTGCATTCATTGATGCAGCGCGTCGCCGCTTCTGAGATCGCGCCCGAGCAGCGGGCTCTTGCACTCTCGGAGTTATGCCGGACATGGTGGACTGGCGATGTGAAGTTGCTGTACGTGGCGCTGGGGCTGCGACTGCGCGAACGAGAATCGAACCTTCTCGCGCATGGAAGCTATTGGCCCCTACGCGTGGAAGGCTCAAACGCGGAACATCTGGTGGCCTTTGGGCGCGAGCACGAAGGGAAAATATTAGTGACCATCGCGGTCCGCTGGTTTGCATCTTTGTTGTCTTCGCCCGAGGCGCTGGGAGACCTGAAGAAAAGCTTGCAGGAGACTATCATCGAACTGCCAGCCTCCGAAAATGTCGATGGATTGCAGCGGATGAGATTTACCAATGTACTTACCGGAACTGCGGTCCCGCTGCATGATATCGATGGCGCGGCACGGCTGTTTGCTGGAGAAGTCCTGGGTGCATTACCCGCGGTCTGGATTCTCGGCATTCAGGATACTGACGGATAAGAACTTATCCGTAAATAGTGACGAACTTGGTACGCGCTGGCGAATAGTCGGAAGCAGAGGGTGCAAGTTGAGCGAAGATACCGTACAGGATGGCACAGATCAAGTCGTGGACGGTATCGGACAAATTGTGGGCGAAGGTGGAACCGCTGGTTCCCGTCAAGCAGCGGCAGCCTGG
>JAJZDO010000326.1 GCA_021805955.1 Acidobacteriota bacterium | reverse complement strand
GGGATTACATGTCCGTCGATCCAGTGACGCGCGAGCTGTATGTGGCGCGTGGGCCGCACGTGCTGGTGCTGAACACAAGCACAGGCAAGGTGATTGCGGATATTACCGGGTTCAAAGGAACGCATGGCGTTGTCTTTGACAGCATGGGCAAGTTGGGCTACATCTCCGATGGTGGGTCGAATCAGGTGGCGGTGTTTGATCGGCATGCTCATGCCGTGCTGGCCAGGGTGAGCACAGGCGTCAATCCGGATGGTCTGTTGTATGAGCCGTTCACGAAGACGGTGTGGGCGTTTAATGGTCGCAGCCATAGTGCTACAGTGATCGATACGCGCGACAATAAGGTGTTGGTGACGATTGATTTGCCGGGGAAACCGGAGTTTCCTGCCTCCGATAGCAAAGGCTCGGTCTTTGTGAATATCGAAGACAAAAGCCTGCTGCAACATATTGACGCGAAGAGCATGAAAAAGCTGGAAGCATGGCCACTGGCTCCGTGCGAATCGCCGAGCGGACTGGCGATTGACGCACAGCATGAAAAGCTGTTTTCCGTCTGCGATGGCAAGGTGATGACGGTGACGAACGGAAAAAACGGCAAGGTGGAGGCGACGGTACCGATTGGCGACGGACCTGATGCGGCGGCATTTGATCCGATGCGCAAGCTGGTCTTCAGCTCGAACGGTGAAGGCAACCTCACGGTGGTGCGTCAGGATTCGCCGACGAAGTATTCCGTCATCGCCAATGTGCCGACGCAGCGCAGCGCGCGAACGATGGCGCTGGACGAAAAAACGGGCAGGATATATCTGGTTGCGGCCGAGTTTGGACCCCGCCCGAAGCCGACAGCAACCAATCCCCATCCTTGGCCGACGATTGTTCCGGGAAGCTTTACCGTGCTTGTTGTGGGCAAGGAATAGTAAAGGGCGTGTTTCAAATATAGAGCGGTAACTTCGTCGCGGCTTGTCAGCCCGGCCTGGATGGCGGGTCTGATACGGGTGTTTTTTGACTTACGCGCATTTATAAAACACGCTCATTGAGTTTTCAGGAAAACCCGGGCGAGAAGCGCGATGCGCTTCCCGCTTTTTGGTGCAATAGTCTTGGTGTATGCGTATTGTCTATTGCATCAGCACGCTGGCGATTGGCGGAGCGGAAAAGCAGGCGCTGCTGATTGCCGAGCAGATGCGCAAGCGGGGTCATGTTGTCCTGATCCTCGTGCTCTTTAGCAGCGCTTCAATAGAGTTGGAGACGAAACTTCCAACGATGCGGCTGAACCAGCAGCGGAGCCTTGCGGGCTTTGTGCGTGCGTGGAGGACGGCCCGGTCGTTTCTGGCTGCTTTTGGTGCCGACATCATTCACAGTCATACGTATCCTGCGAATCTGTTTGCACGCCTGCTCCGCTTGAGTGGCACTTCCGGATGCGTGCTGAACACGTTTCATAACGTCATAGAAGGAGGATGGTTTCGCCGACAGCTTGCTCGATCGACGCGGCGATGGATGTCCGCGGCGACGGCGGTGAGTGAGGCTGTGCGAGTCTGTGTCGTCGAGCAGAAACTTGCGGCCGTGGAGTTGATTCGCGTGATTCCAAATGGAATTCCGATTGAGGATTACCAGCCGGAGCCGAAGCTGCGTCGAGAGACGCGTCGCGAACTGGGCGCGGAAGGGCGTTTTGTTTGGATCGCCATTGGACGAATCGCAAAAGCCAAGGATTATCCCAATCTGCTGCGTGCCTTTGCCCAGGTTCGCGAGAAGATGGTGGATTGTCAATTGTGGATTGTCGGCGGAGTGGGGCAGGATCGATATGAAGAGGAGAATCTGCGCCTGGCAGAGCAACTGAAGGGAGCTACAGGAGTACGGTGGCTGGGCACTCGGACGGATGTAGTATCGCTGCTGAATGCGGCGGATGCCTTTGTGCTTGCTTCCGCCTGGGAGGGCGCTCCGCTGGTGATCGCTGAAGCGATGGCGATGAAACTTCCTGTGGTTGCCACCGATGTTGGTGGCGTGGTGGAGATTCTGGACGAGTGTGGCGAAGTGGCGCCCGGAGCTGACAGCGCGGCTTTGGCGCAGGCGATGCTGAGGATTATGCAAAGCGAGCGTAAAGAGATTTTGCAGAGGACCGATGCGGGCCGCGCTCGCGTGGAACACTACTTTGCGATTGATCCAATTGCAACGCGCTGGGAAGCGTTCTATGGCGGGCTGGTTGAGCGGCAAGGATGATGAAGATGATTCGTGATGAGCGGGGGGCTTGCCGGCGTGATCTCGCCTGGCCCATGACAGCGGCTGCGGGAGTGCGCCTTCTGCTGCTACTGTTCATTGTTCATGCAACCGGTTTTGCGTCGATTCTGGCTGGCGACAGCAGGAGTTATCTGAAGCCTGGGTTGGCGATGATTCAACAAGGCTGCTTCTGTTCGGATGGTTTGCCGGAGATTGACCGTACGCCGGGCTATCCGTTTTTTGCCATGATGACGGGAAGCCTTTGGGGAGCGGTGCTGCTGACGGTGCTGGCACAGATTGGGCTTGCAGCGCTGAGTGTATGGCTGGTGAAACAGATCAGCTTCGAGATGCTGCGCGATGCGCGTGCCTCTGTTGCTGCGGCATGGCTGATGGCTCTGGAACCGCTGTCTATGGAGTACTCCTTGCGCGTACTTTCCGAGACGCTGTTTGTCTTTCTGTTGCTGCTTTTTCTGTGGGCGATATTGCGTTCCCTCGCAGAGCCAACGATGCAGAAGGTGGTGTTTGCCGCCGCTGTGCTGGCAGCGGCGGCCTATGTTCGTCCAATTGCATATTGGCTGGTGACGCCAGTGCTGTTTCTTTTGCTCATTCGGACAAAACTTCAAAGCGCTGAAGCGGGTCAAATGCAGTTGCAACGAGCGCATCGCTGGAAAGCTGTCGCGGTCTTCGTATTGGTTTTCCTTGCGTGGGTTGCTCCGTGGCAGATTCGTAATCTGCGCGTAGCAAATTATGCCGGTTTTTCTTCGATTGCGGACAAGAACCTGTACTTCTATGAGGCAGGCGACGTGCTTGCGCGCGCGTCTCACGAATCGCTGGAGGCATGGCAGGTGCAGGTGGGTAAGGACGATCACGCACGCTGGGCAATGCTGCATCCTGAGCAGATTTCGTGGCCGGAGACGCAGCGCAATGCGTGGCTCCGCAGCGCGGGATTGCAGGTACTGCGTGCACATCCGTGGGCATTTGCGAGGAGTTATGTTTCAGGGGAGATCCGACTGCTGATTTCACCGGGCGCGTCTGAGTTGTTTCGGCTGACAGGGGTTCATTTGTCGGAAAATCCTAGTCGGAGCTGGAGACATTGGACTCGATTGCAGCGGATGGTGGCCGGGTGTATGGAAGTGTTTCTGCTGTTGCTTTATATTTTGGCGGGGCGCGCGCTGTTTGCCCTCAGCACGCGAAAAAGGAGCCGGGCAAGCCATGAAACGCTGTGGCTGCTGGTAGCGATTGCGTTGTATTTTCTGGCTGTTTCCGGTGGAGGACAGGCGGTCAGCCGTCTGCGGTTGCCGGTGATGCCGATTCTGTGCATTTTCGCCGGCGCGGGAATTGCGCTGACTGCAGAAAGTGGTGACCCCGGCAGGATTTGAACCTGCGACCTCCGGTTTAGGAAACCGCTGCTCTATCCAGCTGAGCTACGGGGCCACATGTGCGCGGAAACCCACATTCGGATTGTACCGCAGATGCGAATTGAGGTACCGTCGATCGAAGCAGCAAGCAATCTTGGCCAGGCCGTTGTTGATGCCGGGGTTGTCGTGTGTTGTGTCCGGACGTGTGTCGGGTCCGGATTGGATAGGTGGAGATAGCAGCCGCTCCAGCAGCAGAACGCGCTGGAGCGGTTGCGCGGGTCGGCGAACTCCGGAAGCAGGAATTGTCCCGCAATATTCAATATGGAAGGACTGTAGCAGGGAGCCGTGTGATTGTGGATTCCATGGCTGGGACAACACGCTTATTGCTCCGTACACTGAGATATGGAAGACAGCTCGGAATAAGACTGGGTACTGCCAGGCATCTTCGGCAAGGAGGAGCCGGTGATCGTGGCAGGCTCGTTGCGGCGGCTGTTTTCCTGCGAGAGAATTCTGCTTATGCATTCTGGTTTGTCCATGCCTGCTCTCCGTGCCGAAGCTCTGGCCCTTTTGTTTGTGGTCGTGATTGCAGCGCTGGCCTTTCATTCCGGAGTGATTCTGTTTCTATTTCCGGAGCTTGCAGCTTTGTCTCATGAAGTGTTTACGCGTCCACATGGGTCGTGGGCGCAGCAGCCGGTTCGGATTGTGCTGACGCCGCTGCTGGCCGGGATTGTGGGATTATGGGTGAGTCGCCATTTTGCCTACGGGGTGTTCCCCGTTTTGATCATCGTGTCTGCCAGTCTGGCGATTCTTCTTCTGCTACGTTCGCAGATTGCGCCGGCATTCTCCGCCGGACTGCTGCCGCTGGCGCTGCATGAAACCAGCTGGATGTATCCGGTAGCGATTCTGGTGGGTCTGCTGTCCCTGGTGATGGTACTGCGACTGTGGATTGCGCTGGGATTAGGGGCGCAGTCGCAAGAGAATGCATTGGAGGATGCACTTGAGCGTCTGCCACACTCCCGTATCGGTCTTGTACACATGGGCGTATTTGTGGTTGTCCTTGCATGGCTGGGGCAATCTACCGGTCACGCGCTCATCCTCTTTCCGCCGCTGGTTGTCATGTCCTATGAGGCATTAGGTCATCCCGAAGTGCCGGGGTGGCTCCGGCATCCATCTCTGTTTCCGCTGGTGTGTGTCCTGGCTGCACTGGTGGGCATTGGGACGATTCGCTTGCTGGGGCCAGGTGTGTCTGGAGTTACGCTCACGCTTGCGCTGTCCATGCTGATGCTGCATTTCTCCCGGCTGCACATGCCTCCCGTGCTTGCCATCGGGCTGATTCCATATATCTTGCCCCACCCTGATTTCTGGTATCCGCTGGCGGTTGCCCTGGGTACTGGCACGCTGATGTTCTGGTATGTGCTGCGTATGCGGCTGGAGCCTGGGAGGGGCTGATTGGCGGAATTTCGAGAGCTTGTCGCAGGCGATTGTGGCGTACGTTATCGCAGCCGGTCCTCACGGTTCATGACATTCGGTGCAGAGAACAGGTAAACTCAAGGTAGTATGGCAGAGATTCAGCGTCGCAAGTCGGTGACCGTTAAGGTCGGTTCGGTTCGAGTTGGCTGGGAAGTTCCGGTCGTCGTGCAGTCGATGACAAACACGGACACGGCAGATGTCCCATCCACAATAGACCAGGTGGAAGCGCTGGCTCTGGCCGGGTCAGAGATTGTACGCGTCACAGTGAACAACGAAGACGCCGCGGCTGCGGTGCCGAAGATCGTGGAAGGGCTGTCCAGGCGCGGCATCACGGTGCCGATTGTCGGCGATTTTCACTACAACGGTCACTTGCTGCTGTCGAAGTTTCCCGGCTGCGCGGAGACGCTGGCCAAGTATCGCATCAATCCCGGCAATGTTTCGATCGGACGCAAGGACGACGACAACTTTCGCACCATGGTCGAGGTTGCGGTTCGATATCAGAAGCCGGTGAGGATTGGCGTAAATTGGGGTTCGCTGGATCAGGCGCTGCTGACGCGCATGATGGACGAGAACAGCAAGAGCGCAACGCCCAGGCCGGCGCGCGACGTAATGATGGAGGCGATGGTCGTTTCCGCGCTGGACAATGCTGCGGCTGCCGAGCGCTACGGCCTGCGACGCGACCAGATCATTCTTTCCGCCAAGGTGAGCGGAGTGCGGGACCTGATTGATGTGTACACGAATCTGGCTGCGCGTTGCGACCATGCGCTGCATCTGGGGCTGACCGAAGCCGGGATGGGATCGAAGGGGATTGTGGCCTCGGCTGCGGGACTTGCTCCACTGCTGCTGGCCGGTATTGGCGATACGATTCGCGTGAGCCTGACGCCTGCTCCGGGTGGGGCGCGCACGGAAGAAGTGCACGTGGCGCAGCAGATCCTGCAATCGCTGGGGATTCGCAGCTTCATGCCGCAGGTGACAAGTTGCCCCGGCTGCGGGCGCACCACCAGCACCTACTTTCAGGAACTTGCCGAGCAGATTCAGGGCTATCTGCGGACCTCGATGCCGGAGTGGCGAAAGCATTATCCTGGCGTGGAAGAGCTGAAGCTGGCGGTGATGGGCTGCGTGGTCAACGGCCCCGGTGAATCGAAGCACGCGAATCTCGGCATCAGCCTTCCGGGAACGTTTGAAGAGCCGAAAGCGCCGGTGTATGTGGACGGCAAGCTTTTCACGACTCTGCGTGGCGACAACATCGTGAATGAGTTCAAGGAGATTCTGGACCGTTACGTCGTCGAGCACTACGGCACGGTGCTGGCGTAGCCTGCGGCAAAGATCGTAGCCGCAATCAGCGCTGGAAAAGTCAGCGCTGGAGCAGCATCTTCACACCCAGCCCGATGAGCACCAGGGCAAAGATGCGCCGCAGCATGACGTCTGGAATATATTGCGCGCCCCAGCCGCCTAACCATCCGCCCAGCGTGAAGCCAAGCGCGAGCAGCAGGCCGATCTTCAGGTCGGCGTTGCCTTCGCGATAATAAGCCCAGAAGGCCAGGATGCCGACCGGAAGAAGCAGTGCTGCCAGCGAAGTGCCCTGCGCCTTGCGTTGATCCATGTGAAAGATCCAGATGAGCGCCGGCACCAGAAAAATGCCTCCGCCGATGCCGATGATGCCGGAGATGATGCCAACTGCGAAGCCAAGCAGCAGGGTGAGCCAGATCACATATCCTCCAGAATAGGGCGCAGAATAGGGCGGATAAACCCTGTTTGCAGAATACGCGAGCGAATCCACCGATGTCGCGGCAGGATTGTTACAAATTCATCGTAGATTCGCATTTCAGGATTTGTTCTGGTCTAGGCTGGAAGTAGCTATTCAGGTGTATGCATGGATTGGTCCACCCGGATCGCAACTCTGCAATCAGGAAAGAAAACTTGAACCAGGTCATTTTTGTTCTAGAGGACGACACGGACATCTCGCGACTGGTGCAGCATCATCTGGAAGCGGCCGGATATGCGCCGCGTGTTTTCGCTTCCCCGGTGCACCTGATTCCAGAGGCGGAACGGCAGATGCCGGCTCTGTTTCTGCTCGATATCATGGTTCCCGGAGGGGATGGTCTGGATGTCTGCCGCAGGCTGCGCAATCACAGCATGCTGGCCTCGATTCCAATCATCTTTGTGACGGCGCGCGCGACGGAAAACGACCGCGTTCTGGGGCTGGAGCTGGGTGCCGACGACTACATCACCAAACCGTTTTCCACGCGTGAGTTGCTGGCGCGCGTCAAGGCCGTGCTGCGGCGATTTGAGCGACCGGCGAATGTCTCCGTGCTTCGCTTTGACGAGATTGAGATTGATGCCAACGCCATGCAGTTGCGTGTGCATGGCGAATTGACGACGACTACGGCGACGGAGTTTCGCCTGCTGGATTACTTGGCGCGTCATCCGGGACGCGTCTTTAGCCGGGATCACCTGCTGGATGCAGTGTGGGGCGATGCGCGCTTTGTCACGCCACGTTCGGTGGATGTTTATGTCCGGCGAATTCGTGAGAAGATCGAGCTGGATGCGGAGAATCCGCGCTATTTGAAGACGGTTCGTGGTGCCGGCTATCGATTTGAGATTGCCAAGAGCGTGTAGCGTATTCTGTGAGCTTTCAGAAAGAATGAGTTCAGGTTGAAACGCAAGGTATTTTCCAAGCTGCTTGGGCTGTTTGCGCTGCTGCTTGTCTTTCATGCAGTGGTCATCGAGATTCTGTTTCATCGCATTGTTCAAGGCGCGGCTTCGCGTCCGCGTCATGTTCTGGGCCAGGAAGCTGCGCTCTCTGGAATCGCTGCGCTGGCGCTGGCGATGCTGCTGGCCGCGTGGTTTTCTCACAGCATCTCGCTGCGGTTGCGGCGCATGGTGGACTTTGCGCTTCGCATTGCGGAGGGTCACCTGGACGCGCGGCTTGAAGAGCGCGAAGAGGATGAGCTGTCGGCGATGGCTCGAGCATTGAACGTAACGGCGACTCAACTCGAGATGAGCTTTGCCGAACTGGATAACCGCAGGCGCGAACTGGCGGCACTGCTCGATTCCATGCAGGAAGCCGTGGTGGCCATTGGCGCGGACCGGCGCGTGAGCTGGAGCAATGCGGTGATGCAGCGCATGGCCGGCACACAGATTCGCGAAGGAGTCAGTCTGGCCCATGCCATTCGCGATCCCGAGGTGTTGCAGTGCGTGGAGAGCGCGCTTCAGCAGCGCGAGGTGCGCACGGGTCGCGCGATTGCGTTTGTTCCGGGGCGCGTGTTGGAGATCAACGCTGCGCCGACGCCGGGCGGCGGCGCCGTTGTCGTGCTGCATGATGTGACGGCGGTGGAGGCGGCGGAAAAGTCGCGGCGCGAGTTCTTTGCCAATGTCAGTCATGAGCTGCGAACTCCGCTCACTTCGATCTCGGGTTATGTGGAGACGCTGATGGAAGAGAGCATGCCGAGTCCGCAGACGACGCGCGAGTTTCTTGCCATCATTTTGAAGAATGCGCAGCGCATGAATCGGCTGACGGAAGACCTGCTGGAGTTGGCCAGCATTGAAAGCAAGGATTATCTGCTGAATCTTCGACCGGTCAAAGCAGGCAGCCTGCTCGAAGACGCCGTGGATTCACTGGCGGGGATGGTGGTGGAAACCGGCGTCCAACTGGAGACGCGCGTGGCCACTGATGCATACGTGATGGCGGATGAGGACGCGATGACGCAGGTCTTTGGCAACCTGATTGAAAACGCCATGAAATATGGGCGGCCCGATGGCCGGATCATACTTTCCGCAAAAGTGCAGGGAGATGAAGTCGAGTTTAAGGTGCAGGACTTTGGGCCCGGCATCGCTTCGGATCATCTGGAGCGAATCTTTGAGCGGTTTTACCGCGTGGACAAGGCGCGATCGCGTGAGTCGGGCGGAACGGGCCTGGGCCTGGCGATCGTCAAGCATATTGTGCAAGCGCACGGAGGTCACATCTGGGCCGAGAGCGAGCTTGGCTCCGGGACGACATTCCACTTCACGATTCCAGTGGTTGCCATGCCGGCATCGCGTGAACCAAACGCAGAAGCGCATGAAAATCCGGCAAAAAAATAATGCGGACGTGGGCGAATTCAAACGCCCGTAACAAAGCTGTTAAACAATGAAATAGGCAAAATCTGCCCCGAGGAGCACGAGTGAACAAGCGTAAGCGATTTTCAATCTTTGTGATGGCTTTGGTGATGGCGATGGTGAGCGCGCAGTTTGCGATGGCGCAGAAGCTGACCGGCGCGGGATCGACCTTTGATTATCCGATCTTTGCCAAATGGTTCAGCGAATACAGCCAGGCCCATCCCGGCGTCGAGATCAACTATCAGTCGATTGGATCGGGCGGCGGCATTCAGCAGGTCTCGAATGGTCTGGTGGACTTTGGCGCCAGCGACGGCCCGATGACCGATGCCCAGCTTGCCCAGTCCAAGGTGAAGCTGGTTCACATTCCAGTGGTGTTGGGCGCAGACGTTCCAGCATTTAACGTTCCTGGCGTGACCAATCTGCGTTTTTCTGGCGAAACTTTGGCAAATATCTATCTTGGAAAGATCAAGACCTGGAATGATCCACGCATCGCTCAGGACAACCCGAATGTGAAGTTGCCCGCAATGGCCATCACCGTCGTTCATCGGGCAGATTTT
>JAJZDO010000535.1 GCA_021805955.1 Acidobacteriota bacterium | reverse complement strand
ATGCAAACTTCCCTTCATCAGCGCGTCGGCCCCTTTAGAGCGGCAAAGTTCCACAGAAATCTTTGCCGACTGAATTTCGTCTCCGGCATCGACCATCTCACAGGATGCGATATCGAACTTTTCCGCATCGGCGAGACGCTGTATCTTCTCCTTCGGTCCCACCAGGATCGGCCGGATCACGCCACAAACTGCGGACTCCAGGGCCCCAGCCAGCGCAACCTTTGTCAGCGGATAGCAGACCGCAACGGGAATCGGCGGCAGTTGCCGGGCGCGTTCCAGCAGTACATCGAAACGGCTCACCACAGTACTGGTACTGGTCGACATTGAGTGCCTTCTTTCTATCTCTCGGTGTTCAAGTTCAAAACAAAAACTCACGCCAGCCGTGCAGCTTCGCGCCATTCCAGTGCGGTCGCGCGGCTGCCGGCCGACAACTCTTCAGGATAGAGTGGCGACTGCAAGCTCCTGCGTGACGACCGTCACGGTTGCCGCCCATCCCCGCTGTTACGCGGCGCCCTCCCGCAGGCCCTGCCTGGCTCTCGACGGTGATGTGCTGGCGATCACGCGGTGATGTGCGCTACATCACACCTATTTCCTCTGCGCCGCTCCTATCATCTCGCTTAAAGGGGGGCCAAATGTATGCCAAACAACCTGGTACTTACCCAAGGCCCGATTCTCGTGGGAATTGATTTTTCCCCGCTGTCAAAGTCGATTGTAGAGTACGCCGTAAAGTTGGCGCTGCAGGAACAACAGTCATTGCATTTCGTCTACGTCATGCCCATCATCGCCGACGATTCCCCGGATCTATTGCGAATCCAGGAATTGGAACTCGAGGAATACGTGAATTCCGCCGCACGGCTGCTTCATGCCAGCGGCATCAAAGTCGAAGGCACTCTGGTTCTTGGTTCGCCGGCGCATGAAATCATCCGGCTTGCCGATAAGATCCACGCCGCCTGCATCGTTGTCGGCACCGAGGAGCAGAGCAACATCGAGCGTACTCTCTTGGGCTCCGTCGCCGAGGCCATCATCCGCAAATCGGACCGTCCCGTCATCGTCATTGGCCCTCAAGCTGCCGCCATGGCAAAACAAACGCTTCCATGGAGGCATCTCATGCTTGCCTGCGACACCGCCGAAGGAGTCACCGAGGCATCTCGACTGGCAGGCGAAATCGCAAGCGGCCATCACGCGCGCCTCACGATCTTCACCGTGCGAGAAGAAGGGATTGCCAGTCCCTCCGAAGGCCAGTTCGACACCATTGAAAAAATGATGAGCCGCGAGGCCTGGCTGACGGTCAAGCCCCAATGTCTAATTCGCGAAGGCGACCCGGCTCAGGAGATTATTCGCATGGCAGAAGACTCGCAAGCGGATCTGCTGGTCATGAGCGCGCGCCGTGGCGGCGAGTTGTTGGCCCACCTCCGGCCCGGATTAGTGGCTACTGTTTTGCGCAAGTCGCGCTGCCCCGCCATGATCCTCCGAGATATCCATGCCCCCCGTCATCGCGATGCGGAGCATCATGCAATTCGTCCGACGGTTGTCGTTTGACACCGGCTGGCGAAACCGAAAGGTATCGAGCCTCTCAACGAAGTCCAGGCCGCTGCGGGACTTCATAGGAATAACTTCAACGGGATTGCGATCGACGCTGGGAACTTTCTAACAACGCCGTCGCTGTCTTTTCGCTGGTCTTGCGGTGACGGACATCACCAAGATGCGTGCTACTTGGCACAGCCAGATATATGTCCTGCGTACACAATGAATTGATATTCAGGAGTTTCCGATGTCCAACAAACAGTTCCGGGATTGGACCCATCCACGGCGCATTCTGCTGGCCACGGATCTTACAGATTTAGGATTTACTCTTCCGATCGCCAAGCAGCAAGCGCTCGCCTACAAGGCCGAACTGCAGATTGTCCATGTCCTGCCCGATCCCAACGCCGCGCCCATCGATCCCGTTTTGATGGTCTATTTCGACGCCGACGGCATGCGGGCGTCTGCCGAGACAACATTGGAAAAAGTGGTCGCCGAAACCAAAGCCGAAAGCATTCGATGCTCGTTTCATTTGGCGACCGGCAACACGGTCAAGGAAATCCTCAACGCCGCCGCCGAATGGAAAGCGGAGCGCCTGATTGCCGGCTCCCATGGAAAGGCGAAGTTCCATCACCACATTCTCGGATCCATCGCCGAATCCATCTTCCATCAAATTGATATTCCGGTGCTTGCCGTGGGCCCCAAGGCCGTCCCCAGCAATGCGTCCGTCCAGGGGCATCCACGCATCGTGTTTGCCGCCGCCCTCGATCACAGTTCCCGTAGGATCGCCGAGTTCGCCCTCAGCGTTGCCGAAAAGCACAGCGCCGACATCACCCTGCTCCACGTGCTGCAGAATGCCGTCCCTGAGCACCCCACCACAGTCTCGGCGCGGGGATATGCCTTCAAGATGCTGGAAGATCTACTGACAATCAAACCCCTCCGCAAAGCCCATGCTTCCTGCGAAGTCGCATATGGTCAGCCGGCGGAATCGATTCTTACCTACGCCAAGCACCACGCTGCGGACATGATTCTTCTTGGCGCCTCCGCCCATTCGGCGTTCAACCCCCGGTTCATTCCAGGAAACGCTTATCGCGTGCTCTGCGAAGCCCATTGCCCTGTCCTGGTACTGAAAGCAGAATCCCCTTGGCAAACCGCTCCCCGCCAGGGGAAGCTGGAAGCAAA
>JAJZDO010000370.1 GCA_021805955.1 Acidobacteriota bacterium | reverse complement strand
AGAGTGCTGTGCCTCCGGTGGAACCACCACGAAGACGCCCTCTTCGCGCACCGACTGGGTCCATGTATCCACGCGGTGAAACCACTCGACGGGTGGAGGATTGGTGGCTCCGCGCAAAAAGGCTACGATGAGAACGTAATGCGTTGACTGGCTTTGCGGAAAGTCAGGGTGAATCCACAGCCGGTCGCCCGATTGAAGCCACGGCACCTGAGCAATGGGCAGGGTGCGGCCATGACGCTGGACGTGGACATCGATCCTGGGCCCGACCAGATCAAAGGCAGGCGCATCGGCCCATGCCGAAGCTTGGCCGAGAAGCCCCACGAAAACCAGGCTCAGGAATAAGCCGCGACGCAGCATACTTTGTATTGTACGGTCGCGATGGCGGGAACACGTCGGGTGCGGGAGCCATCCGAACGGATGCGTTTGTGGAAGAACCGTTGACGCGGTCAAAACGCGGCGGCGGAAATTTGAGTGAGATGGGTGTATGGATCACTTTACGCGCTGGGCAGTTGGAGTAAAGGCTTCGCTTGCGGGACAATGGCTAGAGACGATATAACAACCATCCGTTGCCCGTGCTCGGACGTACTTGAACTGAGATGCGGAAGAAATTGAAGTTGATCGCACGGAAGCATTAGAGAGGTACATGGAGATGAGTACATTGCATAAAAATGGGTTGAGTATGCCTCTGGTGGAGATGAGCATCCCGGAAGCAGAAGAGCTGATTGAAGAAGCTCTGGAAAACCTGTCTGAGTCAGCCAACGCGGATTTGCAGCGTGCGCTGCGGTTCCTTGCACCCGATGGATATCAGGTTGTGGTGGAGTTGTGCAGCGAAAACGGACGCAGCAAGCGTCGTGGCGCTTCCGCCTCAAGCTGGAATCCGGAAGAAGACGAAATCCGGATTTACTTTGAACCCGTGGAAGAGGGAAACGAGGAAGAGGAATCGAGCGATCCCTGGAATCGCGTGTCGCCCCCAGTGCGTATGCGGAACGGTGCGCGCGGGGCGCGTGCAACGTCGGTTCGTGCCTGGACGCAGGATCCTGTGGCATTGCTGCCGGAAGAGATGGATGCTGCGGTGGAGGAGTTGTGCGTGGCGCTGGCCGAAGCCGAGCGCGGCGGACACGCCTTCATTGCGCTCAAGTGGTTCCGTGATGCCTTCCTGCCGCGCAAGATGCACGGGTGGACGCGGCATCCGGAGCAGCGACAGATGATTCTGGCGGAATCCATTCAGCGAGGGCGTGTGGTGACCGGTAAGATTCCTAACCCAAAGTCCCCGGCGTTTCCAACCACCACGATTCAACTGAATCGCGAGGGACAAGCGGAAGAAGCTTCCAAGCCAGTGGAGGAAGCAAAACCAGAGTCCGAGCGAGCACTCCTGAAGGACGAAGATCTCTGAGAATCAGACTGAGACCCGATCGGGTTTGAGCGAGTAAGCTCAAGCCACATTTGGCCTCGTCCTCACTTCCGAAGTCGGCTTTTACGCGGAGCGATGACGAAAGAGATCGTCCTGTTCCTTGCCGGGGCAGCGTGTGCATCCCACACAGCAGAAGAGCAACACGCCAACACCCAAGGTGATGACCCCGGCAAGTAGAAAGCTCGCGGAGAAGAGCGTGTGGATCAGCGAGTGCATCATTGGTTTACCTCATGGAACCCCTTGTCTTCGAGGGTCCACATCTTCTTGGACGCAATTTCCAGATCAGCAGTTTCCTCGCCGACAAGAGTCTGCATAGAAAAGCGATTGGCAAGGAACCGTTGCTGGCAAGTGTAGCACCGGAAGAATAGAAGACGATAGTAGAAAATTCCGCTTGCAAATAGGCGAAAATAAGGCGAATATGATTCTCGCGAGGATTTCCTGCTCATGGCGGCAACGCAGACGCGAAAATCAGAGCCACGGATCACAGTGCGGCGCGAGTTGAACTGGATTTTTGTCGATCTGAACTCATTTTTCGCCTCCTGCGAACAGGAGGACAGGCCGGAGCTGCGCCATCGTCCGGTGGCGGTTGTGCCCATGGAAGCTGAGACAACCTGCTGCATTGCAGCAAGTTACGAAGCAAAGGCCTTTGGCGTGAAGACCGGAACGCTGGTCAGTGAGGCACGCCGCATGTGTCCTGGCATTCAGTTCGTGGAGGCTCGACACGAGCTTTACGTCGAATTTCATCATCGCATTGTGGCTGCGGTGGAGAGTTGCCTGCCGGTAGCGGCGGTGCTTTCGATTGACGAGATGGCCTGTCGGCTGATGGGACGAGAGCGCGAGCTGCTGGAGGCGATGCGACTGGCCGAGCGGGTGAAGCAGGCGATTCGCGAAAAAGCTGGCAGCACGCTGCGCTGCTCGGTGGGTTTGGCGCCGAATCGATGGCTGGCAAAGATTGCCAGCGATATGGAAAAACCCGATGGACTCGTGGCGCTGACTCCGGACATCCTTCAGGAGACGCTGGCGAGCCTGGAGTTGCGCGACCTGCCGGGGATCGGCGCGCGAACCGAAAAGCGGCTTCATGCGCAGGGGGTATCGTCGATGGCTGAGCTGCTGGCGAAGAGTCGCGAGCAGATGCACGAGCTGTGGGGATCGGTATGGGGCGACCGCCTGTGGTATTGGCTGCGCGGAGAGGATTTTGATCTTGGCGAAACCGAGCACTCCAAGTCGCTGGGGCACCAGCATGTGCTGGGGCCGGAGATGCGATCGGTGGAAAAAGCCTGGGCGGTGGCGCTGAA
>JAJZDO010001039.1 GCA_021805955.1 Acidobacteriota bacterium | reverse complement strand
GCAAGAGGTAGTACCGCGATGAGTCTTGCGAGGGACGCACGTCGCCATGAGTTGCGCATCTTTGCACCACGGAAGATTATTTTCCCGGAACCAAAGTGCGACGGCTGATAAGATTCCATGTAGACGATCTTGCCCAGACGGCATCCTATGTCCCATGCAGAAAAGTATTTTCCACGTGAGTGGGGTTTGTTGTCGCGGTATCAGGTTCGATGGCGATTCGTTATCTCCGCTGCGGAGAACAAGAAGCGAAACTCTATCCCCTTGAGAAACAGAGGTTTATGGCAATCAGCAGCCAGGAAGTCCTGGATTCAGGCTCATCTTATAGCGATTGGAAACGGTTTCAGATCGCGTATTTTTCAATGGAAATTGCCGTTGCTCCGGATATCCCCACCTACAGCGGCGGTCTCGGCGTGCTGGCGGGAGATACCCTGCGGTCGGCGGCGGATACTGCTCTGCCCCTGATCGCGGTGACGCTGGTACATCGTAAAGGATATTTCCGGCAGCATTTAACCGCGGACGGAATGCAGACCGAGGAAGACCAGCCTTGGAATCCGGAAGCTATGCTGCAGCCGCTGGCGCCGGTCGCCGCCATCACCATTCAGGGCCGCCCGGTGATGGTTCGCGCCTGGCGCAAAGACATCGTTGGCGTTGACGGTCATATCGTCCCGGTAATTTTTCTGGATACGGACCTGGATACCAACGATGCGTGGGACCGCCAGCTTACCGACCATCTGTACGGCGGCGATACCTTCTACCGGCTCTGCCAGGAAACGGTCCTCGGAATGGGCGGGGTTGCTATTCTCGCAGCACTGGGCTGCCAGCCTGCTGTCTACCATATGAACGAAGGCCATGCCTCGTTGCTGACCATCGGCCTTCTGGAAGAACAAGTGAGCGACCGCCATCTGCTCGACGCCGCCGAGGCGGATTTGGACTCGGTGCGCTCCCATTGCGTCTTCACCACGCACACTCCAGTGCCCGCCGGTCATGACCGCTTTTCCCTCGATCAGGCCCGCCAGGTCCTGGGCGACGAACGAACCCAGGCGCTGGAAAAATTTGGCTGCTGTCATGACGGCATGTTGAATATGACCTATGTTGCGCTGCGCTTCTCTCGCTACGTCAACGGGGTGGCCATGCAGCACGGCCGCGTATCGAAGGAAATGTTTCCTGAATACAATGTCCATGCGATTACCAACGGCGTGCATGCGGCCACCTGGATACAGCCTGCCATGCAGGTCCTGCTCGATGAAAAAGTTCCCAGCTGGCGGCGCGACAATCTCTATCTCCGCTTCGCCATTGGCATCGCACCCAATGAGATCCGCAGTCGTCATTCTGAAGCCAAGCGACAGCTCATTTCTACCGTCGCCGAGCGCACCGGAGTTTCGCTGCAACAAGACCGCTTCACCCTTGCGTTTGCCCGTCGCGCCGCCGCATATAAGCGTGCCGACATGCTGTTTGCCGATTCGTCTCGCTTGGCGCGATTGGCGGAAGAGTTTGGCGGAATCCAGATTGTGTTTGCCGGCAAAGCCCATCCCCACGACGATCTGGGGAAGAACATCATTCACCATGTCATCGAAGCCAGCGCCCAACTCAATTCCGACTGGCTTCGCATCGTCTATCTTGAAAATTATGAGTGGGAACTTGGCGCCATTCTCACCGGCGGTGCGGATCTTTGGCTGAACACCCCGCGGCGCCCCTATGAGGCTTCCGGTACCAGCGGGATGAAGGCCGCCATGAACGGCGTCCCTAGCCTGAGCACGCTCGACGGCTGGTGGATTGAAGGTTGCATTGAAGGCGCCACCGGCTGGGCAATTGCCGATCGCGACGACGAAACCCAGGAGGCTGAATCCCTCTACGAGAAACTCGAGAACGAAATTCTTCCGCTTTACTATCGTTATCCCGACAAATGGGCAGAGATCATGCGTATGTCCATGGCCATCAACGGCTCCTTCTTCAATACCCACCGGATGCTCTACCAGTACGTCACCAATGCCTACTTCCCAGGGGACGCACCCCTGCTGCGGAAGTTCCAACCCGAACTCGTCTTCACCCGCTGATCTCATCGAAAGGTTGGTCGCACGCGAGGTTCCGCAGATGGAAGGCCCTCCGACGGCGTACACGGCAACTCAGATCTCTGGTCGTTTCGACATCGCGGTCCGCCAATCGGGAGCAACCGGCCTGTTCCAGTTGACCCCTCGTCCGAATATTTCATAGTATGACCATTATGACCATAACGAAGAAGAGGCGACCTGTCCCTGTGCAAGGCATGGAACTCTGGACGGTGGCGGAAGCCAAGGCGCGTTTCAGCGATCTGGTTGAAAAAGCGAAATTACAGGGGCCGCAAACGATCACGCGGCATGGTAAGTTTGCGGCTGTGCTGGTGTCGGCGGAGGAATGGACGCGCCGTTCGCCGCGCAGCGGCACTCTCGCTGAATTCCTGTCCCAATCGCCGTTGCGTGGGTCGGGCCTTAGAGTCGAACGCAGTTCCGATATGCCCAGGAAGGCTGGGCTGTGAAGTATCTGCTCGATACGAACGTCATTTCAGAGTGGACCAAGCCGCGTCCGAATGTCTCGGTTGTGCGCTGGCTGGGTGGTGCGAAGGAAGATAATCTGTTTCTGAGCGTAATTACACTTGGCGAACTCTGGCACGGAATCGAGCGATTGCCCCAGGGCAAACGCCGGACGGCATTGCCCCAATGGGTGGAACAAGACCTTGCTGCCCGTTTCGAGAGTCGGCTCCTTGATATTGACGAGCGGATCGCGCGGGCATGGGGTGTTCTGCTGGCCGCAAGCCAACAACGAGGAAGGGCCATGCATGCAGTGGATGCGCTGCTGGCAGCAACGGCCGATGCCTACTCCCTCACTCTGGTCACGCGGAATACAAAAGATTTCGCGACCAGTGGAATTCGAGTATTGAACCCCTTTGGGTGACGCCGCTTACGCAGTCCCTCCTACTCATCCGCCACGACCGCTGCTTCGTAATAGCAAGCGAATTATGGCAAACATCCTTTGAAATAAGTAGTCGACGTGAATTGATTCGCCGATAGGAACCTTATCCGTTTCAGTATGACGGATCATGAATTTGTTCCCAATCTCGGTCAATTCCATCGCTTCATTCTCCAGCCGACCAAGAAAATTCGGCTCGACTGACGCCCTCGACAGCAATGCTTTCGCCTGTTCCTTCTTGTCTCTGCCGGGTTCAATAGTTTTTAGGCGTTCCCAAGCATCCCACAGCTTTTCGAGAGATTCTCTGCGCGTTTTCAAATCGCGGTTGAGGAATCTGTGCCGAGCATCTTCCAATAAGTCGTCCAGCACCATGTCCCCTGTCTGGAAGACTGTTTGAGCTAGTGCTTCTTGAAGTCCGGTTGGGGCCATGCGAGTTACTTCCCCCTGCCTCAACTCAAATGCCATCCCGTTACGCTCGAAGATTCGGTTTACTTCCTCTTCAAACTTTGCACGTCCCACTTTTTGATCGTAGGAATAGTGCGAATGATTCCAGTAAGAATGAGTCCAAAATGCACTCGGCTCCGCGATGTGCTCGAAGGAAAATTCAATCAGATCAAAGACTTGGCCATCAGTGGGATTCTGCTCAACCTGCTCCCAATCCTC
This sequence comes from Acidobacteriota bacterium, assembly GCA_021805955.1. The sequence goes on along the minus strand of JAJZDO010001039.1, from coordinate 6,094 downwards.
TGGCCAAATAACGCCATAGGCACTCATCTTTCCTTTAATTTTGTCTTTGTCGCTTCCGGCGTTAACCTGCCCATCCTGGCAAGGGAATGGAAAAGCCAACCCAAACCACTCTTCGCTGATTCGCGCCCTGATAAGATCTAGAAGCCCAGCGCGACAAGGGTCGTCGAGCATTTCGCTGATACGCGGCTTCGCGCCACCGTGCCTCTCTGTAAACAAGCGCTTCATGTGCAGGACTTTCCCACCTCTTCAAGTAAGCACCATCGTATCAGTGGGCACAAAGACGACAGCCAGCGATGAATCATAATGGCGCTTCACGCTCGCTCACGTATACTGATCGTAGCCGTAAAATTGCTTTTTTCGATTGGAAACACGATGCCGAAACTGAAGACGCACAAAGGTGCGGCCAAGCGCTTTAAGAAGACCGGAAGCGGTCGAGTGAAGCGCGGCCAGGCCTTCATGCGGCACATCCTTACCTCGAAGGCAACCAAGACCAAGCGGCACCTTGCCGCCTCCGCGATGGTCTCGGACGCCGACCTGCCCAAGGTGTTGCGCATGATCCCGTACGCATGATCGGCTCGCCGCGGCGAGCAGGGCCCGCACGCGTTCGAGGCCCCCGGAACTGACCCTTCCGCGACAGATCAGAGTAAGAAGCGAGTGAAGAGGTATTTAGCGCAGGCTTTCATGACTGCGAATCCTGCCTCCAGCCGCACAACGGAACGCAAAAAGGAGAACCAACCATGCCTCGCGTCAAACGTGGCAATAAACGCAAAGAGTATCGCAAGAAGATCCTGAAGCGCGCCAGCGGCTATTTCCTCACAAAGTCCAAGCTGTATCAGGCTGCGGAAGAGGCAGTCGAGCGAGGGCTGAAGTTTGCCTATCGCGGCCGCCGCGAAAAGAAGCGTCAGTTCCGTTCGCTGTGGATTGTCCGCATCGGCGCAGCCGCAAAACTGAATGGCATCAGCTATTCGCAACTGATCCACGGGCTGAAGCTGGCCGGCATCGAACTGGACCGCAAGGTTCTGGCCGATATCGCCGCCAAGGATCCCGCAGGGTTTACTGCGCTCGCTACCGAGGCAAAGACCGCACTCAGCAGCGCGGCCGCCTAAGCTTAGCCAACCGGTTCGACACCAAATAAGGCACTCCTTCAGGAGTGCCTTATTCCTTTGGACGCAACGCCAGCGAAACTGCGGCAAAAATCGCGATCAGCGCAATCGTGCACTGCGAGATGACGCAGTAGAGGCACCAGACCTGCAGGATCGACTCTTCCACGTGAGACAGGTACAGCGCGAAGCCCAGGCCGATCAGCGCCAGCACCAGCGTCCAACCTCTCTTCCCCAGCAGGGCCAGCAGCCCAATCAGCAGATATCCGGCAATTCCAACAGCCGCCACCGGCACACCGTGAATCATCGAATACGAGCTATGGTTCACGATGCCGCAATCCCAACGCGCATTGATGTCGCATGGCTCCACCTTGTTCGAATAATGCACCTGCAGCGCCAGCGCGGACACCACGGCGCCTAGAATGGACAACGATACGATCAGTATTCTCAATGTTTTCTGCACGCCTTTATTGAACCACAGCGTCGATGGATTCCAAACCGGCAGGTTCGCCCCGACAGAACCGCCCCCTGGAAAATCGATCTTCTGGCCTTCTCTCATTTATCCTCAAAGGCAATGTCTTCTATGCAAATGCCTGCTTTAAAAAGCCACGAGCCGAATGAACTCGACGGAGCTTCCCTGGCGGATATTTCTCGGTTTTGCGTTGTACACTACTCTCGGGCTTCTTCAACTCGATGAAAGTCAGGGATGTTATCCAGCGGGTAATGCAAGATGGTTGGTATCAGGTGGGACAAAAGGGTAGCCATCGGCAATTCAAGCATCCTGAAAAGCCTGGAAAAGTAACCATTGCCGGCCATCCATCGCAAGACATGGCCACAGGCACGTTCCATAACATTCTGAAGCAGGCAGGTCTCAAATGAAGCAATATGCGGTTGTTTTCGAGAAGACATCTACCGGCTGGAGCGCCTACGCGCCCGATCTGCCGGGTCTTGGCGTCGCGAGCAAGACTTATGCTGAAACTGAGCAATTGATCCGCGAAGGCATAGAGTTTCACATTGAAGGGTTGCGCGCGGATGGAGAGCCCGTTCCCGAACCAACGACGCGCGTGAGCGAAATACCTGTTTCGGCATAGTTGAATAATTCCAACGAGCAAGCACATTGCTCTGCTGAAAGCGCATTCTGTATCCATTGACTCGAAAGACCTCACACCAACAAAAAAATAAATGCCGATCCGACACGAGCTCAAATCATTATCGACCGAAGATATTGTTCAATACTTTGCAACGCTTCAAGATGAATTCAATAAAGATGCGGAATCCGTCAAAGAAGAGAATTCTCACGAAGCACTCGAAGCATTGCGTGTGAAATGGGTTGGCAGGAAGAATGGAATTCTAAAACAAGCCAACCAGGAATTTTCTAAATGGATGGATCATGCAACTCAGAGCGGGCAGCTAGATGCATTTACACAAAATTTTGGACAGCGCCTGAACAACTTAAGAAGCATGCTAAACATTGCACTTGCAGAATTTAAAATTAACATTGTTGCGCTGGCTCCAATGGGTCTTGCAATCGCGACACATCCGCTCAGCCTTGGCGATGAAGCCATAGACATCACCCTCCCCGGCATCCGGCCCGCCCTGGGCGTGGAGCACCCCCTGATCCGCACCATGCAGGAAATCGTCCGCGTCTTTGAGCACATAGGCTATTCGGTCGGCGTCGGCCCCGAGGTCGAGACAGACTACTACAATTTCGAGGCGTTGAATTTTCCGCCGGACCATCCGGCTCGCGATACGCAGGACACGCTCGTTGTCGCCCGTCAGGAGCACAAACCGCTGCGTGATCGCCTCCTCCTGCGCACCCACACTTCCCCAGTGCAGATTCGCACCATGGAGCGGCAGTCGCCGCCCGTGCGCATCGTGATTCCGGGTAAGGTGCATCGCAACGATGCCGCCGACGCGACCCATTCGCCCATCTTTCATCAGGTGGAAGGTCTGTGCGTCGATGAGAACATCACCTTCAGCGACCTGAAGGGGACGCTCGATCACGCCATGAAGGAGTTGTTTGGCTCCAGCGTGCGCACGCGCTTCTTTCCATCCTTCTTTCCTTTCACGGAGCCCAGCGCCGACGTGCAGATCAGCTGCATTTTCTGCGGCGGCAAGGGCTGTCGCAAATGCAAATACTCGGGCTGGATTGAGCTGCTTGGCTGCGGCATGGTGAACCCGGCCGTGTTTGAATTCGTTCGCGGCAAGCAGCCTGCATACGACCCGAAGAAGATCTCCGGCTTCGCCTTCGGCATGGGCGTTGACCGCATCGCGATGATGAAGTACGGCATCAGCGACATCGGCCTGCTCTACTCCGGCGACATGCGGTTTCTGGAGCAGTTCGCATGAAAATCCTTTCCGCATGGCTTCGTTCGTACCTGCCTGCTCTCGAAGTTTCTGACCGCCAGCTTGCCGACGATCTGACGCTGCGCGGCATTGCCGTCGAGGGCGTGTTTGATCTTGGCCCAGGCAACGGCTCTTTGTTTGAAATGGATATCACCACCAACCGTGTCGATGCGATGAACCATTACGGCATCGCGCGCGAGGTCGCGGCCATCTATGACATTCCGCTGGCGCCTCTCGATGCATCCCTCCCCGTTGCGAAACCTGCGAAGCAGCCGTTTCCGGTGCGCATTGAAGCGAACGATCTATGTGGTCGCTTTACCGCGCGGGTGCTGCGCAACGTGAACATCGCACCATCCTCCGGCGATGTGACCCAGCGTTTCGCGCTGCTGGAACAAAAGCTGATCGGCAATGCCGTCGATGCGACGAACTTTGTCACCATGGCAATGGGCCATCCCACGCACGCCTTCGATCTGGACAAAGTGGAAGGCGGCATCGTGGTGCGTCGCGCCCAGGCAGGCGAGCGTCTCCGTTTGCTCGACGGGACCGAGCGCGCGCTGGCGGCCGAGGACTTAGTTGTTGCCGATGAGAAGAGGGCACTGGCGCTGGCTGGCGTGATGGGTGGGTGGGACACCATGATTACCCCCGAGACGAAAAATATTCTCGTCGAGGCGGCGTGGTTCGATCCTGGCGCTGTGCGCCGTTCGTCAAGACGGCATGGGCTGCACACCGACGCTTCGCATCGCTTTGAACGTGGCGCGGATTTTGCCGCTGCTCCCATTGCGTCCGCGCTGGTCAGCCGCTTGATTCTGGCCGCGGGCGGTCATATGGAAGGCGAACTGATCGATGTTGTTGTCCCGGAGATAGCGGCCCGCACCATCGAGCGTCCGGCCATCTCGCTGCATCTCCGCGAAGTAGCGCGCATCCTTGGCAAGACCGCCAACGGCCGGCCCATCGATGCCTCTACGGTGGAGCGTTATCTGACAGGATTGGGCGTCGGTATGCAGAAAGCTGCGGCGGAAATGTATGTCGCCGCGCTGCCCAGTTGGCGGCTCGATCTGGAACATGAGATCGACCTCATCGAAGAAATCGCGCGCCTGCATGGCTACAATCGCTTCGCCAATACTCTGCCTCCTTTTGCGGGTAGCGTGACTGAGCTGCCCTGGGCCGCCAAAGAAACCGCGCTTCGCCGCGCGCTGCGGGCAGCCGGATATACGGAGGCTATCGGCAGCACATTCTGCTCTGCAATCGACGCGGCTACATTTGCGCAGCAGCCAAATTCGTGGGTTCCGCTGGGTAATCCGCTCAGCGAGGAAGTGGGCTGTCTGCGTCCGTCGCTGGTGCCCGGCATGCTCTCGATGCTGGCGCACAATTTGAATCGCGAAGTCGATGACCTGCGCTTGTTCGAGATGGGCGCGATTTTCTCGGGAGGCACCGAACGTGTGCACGAAAAGCCGTCGCTTGTCGTCGGCGCCACCGGCACAGCCATCGCTTCCCACCCTCTCGCCAGCCTGCGCGACTATAGCTTCTACGATCTGAAAGGCATCGCGGAAGAGCTGCTCGCGAGATTCGTAACGAAATCCATCTATTTCGACACCTTCCCCGCATCGACAGGGCTGATGCCGTCGTGGCTGCATCCCGCACGCGCCGCACGAGTGGTGGTCGATGGCGAAACCATCGGCTTCTTCGGCGAATTGGCTGCGCCGGAAGCGCAATCCCGAAAGCTGCGGCAAACCGTGTTTGTCGGCGAGTTCGATCTCGAACGGCTCTTTCACCGCGCGCTTCGTGCACCTGCTGTCCGCGACCTTTCCCGCTTTCCGGCAGTTGTGCGCGATTTTTCCTTTACCTTTCCCGATGCAGTCCGCTGGCAGCAGATTGCGGATGCCTTGCTTTCGCTCGCCATCCAGGAGATGCGCAGCATCGAACCGCGAGAAATCTTCCGCGACAAGAAAGAAGCCTCTGGCCAGTACGCGCTCCTGCTGCGGGCAGTGTTCCAGGCGCAGGATCGTACGTTACGCCTGGAGGAACTGCACGACTGGGCCCGTCGGATCTTCGCTGCGCTGATGGAACTCGGCGGCCAACCACGATTTCCGCTGGAGTTGCTGTAATCTCGCCATCGGCGCCCAGTCACCCGACTTGCCGCGGAGAATGGCGCAGCCGTTGCAAAAAATCAGGACCCGGTTCTCCACAAGCTTGAATTCGGCTGCGACCCTTCCGGGGCGCTATACTGCGCGAAGAGCATCTTAACTTATTTATGACAGCGACTATGGCGAAAGAACAGGAATTGGCAGTGGCGGTCGATACGTTCGCCGCTTTGGAGCAGCGCGTCGTTCGAGCGATCGAGCTGCTGAACCGGGAAAGGGAACAGCGCGCGGCGGCGGAAAATCAGATCGCCGGCCTTCGCGAGCAGTTGGAAGCTCAGCATGCCCAGGCGGCGACGCAGCGTCGGGAAATTGAAGAGCTTCATCGTGAGCGGGATACGGTCCGCACACGCGTCGAGCGCCTCATGTCCTCGCTCGATGCCATTGAGTCGTCGTTTACGCAGTCTGCCTAGTGTACTGAGTCTTAAATTCGTTAAAGAAATGATTTTCGGTCTTGTATCAGTCGTCCACCGACTTCGCCGACCCGCGGGGGGATGAAACGGGAGACGC
>JAJZDO010000317.1 GCA_021805955.1 Acidobacteriota bacterium | reverse complement strand
AACGCCTGTTGGGTAGCCGTTCCAGACCAGCCTTCCAGCACGTGTCTCCAACAGGGCCAACAAAGGCGCAGTATTTTCGGCTTCTTCAGCGTGGATCGTTGCCGTCAGATGCCCTCGTAATTGCCTTGCAGCAGCCACCAGTTGCTTTGCATCGTCGTACTCAATCACCAGCATTGCAGGGCCAAAAATCTCCTCCTCCAACTCAGGCATGGACAGAAACTCCTTAATGCTTGACTTCATTACAATCGGCAAACCGGCCGCCGTGGCGCGTTGTGTCTCGGCCGACGCTTCGACAATCTTCTCAATCGCGCCAACGGTGCGTCTGCGCTCGCCGACTCCCTCTCTGAAACGTTCTGCAATTCCTTCCGTTAGCATGCCCAACGAAGTCATGCCGCCCACTATTTTTTTCAGTTCCTGCCAGAAGCTTTGCGGCGTTTCTTTTGGCACAAACACCACGCCTGGCTTGGTGCAGAATTGCCCGGAACCCATCGTGAACGAAGTCGCCAGGCTACTTGCAATTGCTGTAGCTCGCGCCTGCATAGCCCCCGGCATCACAAAAACTGGATTACTGCTGCCCATCTCGGCAAAGCAGGGAATCGGCTCTGGTCGTGCTGCAGCCAGCTTCATCAGTGCTTTACCCCCTGCCGCCGATCCCGTGAAAGCAACTGCCTTTATTCCTGGATGCTGCACCAGCGCAGTCCCCACGGCCACTCCAGAGTCAAAAAGCAGAGCAAAGGTGCCCGGGTGCCAGCCAAGCTCTGTCGCCGCGTCGCAGATCGCGCGCGCTACCAGTTCGCTTGTCCCAGGATGTGCCGGATGCGCCTTCACGATCACGGGGCATCCGGCGGCCAGTGCTGCCGCCGTGTCGCCTCCCGCAACAGAAAAGGCCAGAGGAAAATTACTTGCTCCAAAGACCACCACAGGTCCCAGCGGGCGCAGCATCGACCGCAATGAGGGCCGTGGTGCAGGGGTCCGCTCCGGCAGTGCGGTGTCGATTCGCGCATCCACCCATGAGCCTTCTGCAACCAACTCAGCAAACAGCCGAAGCTGTCCCACGGTGCGGCCCATCTCCCCGTTCAGCCGTGCCAGTGGCAGTCCTGTCTCCAGATGCGCGCGTTGCACAATCTGTTCCTGCGCAGCCATCAGCTTCTCTGTCATGAGAAACAGGAGATCGGCGCGCGTCCGTCCAGAAGCAGCGGCCATCGCAGGGGCCGCTGCGCACGCAAGCTTTGCTGCCATCTCCACATCGGCTTTGCTGGCGCTGCAGAAGCGCGGTTCCAGACGCTCACCGGTCATCGGATTCTGAGCAAAAAAGCCGCTTTCATCGGCATGGGATAATCCTGCCTGGCTCAGACTTTTCGCATCTCCCCTCATTTGAATGATGGCTTCCCCGGTCATCTCTATCGTGCTCATCGCATTCTCCTTCTCAGGTTCCGGGTGCATCTCTTACTTGTCAGCCATTGCACAAAATGCCGCGCTCACGCACCCTCAGGCTCATGCGTTCAGGATAGCGCTTCGCGACTCGGCTATCCTTCGCCGTGCTAACCCGTCCAAATCATCAACACCGCTGCCCGTCGCGTTGATATGCTTGCAGGAGATACTCTTTTCAGGTTCATTGCCGCTTGGTTCGGAAATCAGTCATCCGGGCCATTTACAATTCAGAAAGCGGCGTGCATCCAAGGACGCCATTCAGAGACTCGCCCCTGGAATGCAGGCAGGCAGTCACGAGGTTCAGGAACGAATGAAGAAAATCGCCCTTTTTGCCCTCCTGCTTACCATCGGCACGGTTGTGGCGCATGCCCAGGAGAGTCGGCAGGATTTCAGCATCAGCGCATCGGGACTCATCGAGCCTTACGTGACCAGCACCACAGACGTCAAGGTTAGCGCCAAACGCGGCATCGGCGCTCTCTTCAGCTATCGCTTCATGCTCACCCCGCGTGGTGCCGTCGAGGCCAACTATCAGTACGTCCAGAACAACATCCATTACGTCGCTCCGTCCTACAACTATGTCGTCAATACCCAGTTGCAGGAGGGCAGTGCGGCCTATGTGTACAATCTCACCTTCCGCAAGTTCAATCCATTTGTCGAGGCGGGCGGCGCAGCGCTGATTTTCTACAATGTCCGCAACCTGCAGACCACTACGCTCGACGTGAAGTCGCAGACGATCATCGCCTTTCTTTACGGTGGCGGCCTCGCCTATGAACTCAGCCCCAGCTTTGACATTCGCGCAGAATATCGCGCCTTTGTCTCCAAGGTGCCAAACTTCGGCGACACAGCTCTCAGCACCAACCAGTACTACAACATCTACAACCCCACCATCGGCATCGCATACCACTTCTGATCCGCAGGTTGATCGGGCAGGTATCTTCGCTATCTACACAGCCCTCGATTCGTCGAGGGCTGTCGTTTTTTTATCGCCCGGAACTCCTGCGCGTCGCCTGTTCCTTCACCGCGGGCAGAATCTCCATCAGCCGCCGTTGCCGATACGCAAAGGTCTCCCGCATCTGCCCGGCTATCAGCAGCCGATCCATCATAGCGCCCAGCGGACCCAGCGGTAGCACGTATTCCACCGTGTCCATCACCGTCGTGCCGCTTTGCCCATCCCGCACCTCCGGCCTCATCGTGTGACGATGTCGCCAGTGCGCAAACGGCCCATGCGCCTGCACGTCTTCAAAGTGATCGAACCAGGCAAACTCCGTAATCACCGCCAGC
>JAJZDO010001044.1 GCA_021805955.1 Acidobacteriota bacterium | reverse complement strand
AAAGCGATCCCATGCTGCTCGCAGTAGTTGAGGAGGTAGTCCCACTCGCGGTCGGCAAAGCCATAGCGGTTTTGGACGGCGACGATGGGGACGATTTTCTGTGCCCGCTGTACATGCTCCAAAGTGACGTTGGAAAGCGCGACGTGGCGAATCTTTCCCTGTTCGCGCAGACGTGCCAGGGTGCCAACAGAGGCATCGAAGGAGACTGCCGCGTCTGGAATATGCAGATAATACACGTCAATATGGTCAAGGCGCAGGCGTTCCAGACTGCCTTCAACGGCCTGCTGCAGATGCTTCGGACTGGCGTTGTGAATCCACTGACCAGGGCCGATGCGCTGCCACCCACCCTTGGTCGCGATGACGAGGTCGCGAGGGTATGGAGATAAAGCCTCTGCAATCAACGACTCAGAAATGCCAGGGCCATAAGAATCCGCGGTATCAAGAAAGTTAACCCCCAATTCCGCGGCTCTCTTCAGGGTCGCAAGCGCCGCATTGCGGTCCGCTGGTGGCCCCCATATGCCGTTTCCGGTCAGTCGCATAGCGCCAAAGCCGAGGCGGCGGACGGTAAGGTTTCCCAATTGAACGGTTCCAGCGGCTGCGGCTGAGAGGGTTTCGACTTTCTGTGTCATGCGATCCGAACTCCTTTGTCTGGTTGACATTATGCCTGCAACTGCTATACTCAGCAAACCTTTAACTTAACCCGAACTCTTGTTCAACGGACCTTCAAATCCCCCATGCGAAGCCGTACGATCGAGTTATTTTTTGTCGCGCTTGTTTTGATGCCGTTCTTGCTTGTGCCCGGTGCCTGGGCAACGCAGAAGCAACGGACCGTCATTATTGCCCTGGATCAATCTGGCAGCATGGTGCGAAGCGATCCTGCCAGACTCCGAATGGAAGCGGCCGGACTGCTGGCCGCAACAGAAAATCCAGACGATCAAGTCGGCCTGATCGCTTTCGGCGACAACGCCCATTGGCTGCAAAAGCCGATTGAGCGCAATCGGTTCGACTTTTCCCTTTTGGATACGATCGGGTCCTCAGACGCCCACACTTCCTTCTCGCCGGTTCTCAGCGCGGTTGAAGACTACCTGATCGGGCAGCCTTCGTCTTTCTTTCAGGATAACGACATTTCCCTGGTGCTGCTGACGGATGGTCGCAGCGACCCTGCCGACAAGGCTGCCGATGCCGATCGTTCGCAGGCGCTTTCGATTGCCCGCGAGAATGCGTGGCGGCTGAAGGTCTACACCATCGGCCTGGGGAACGATCTCGATCTTGGCTTCCTTGATCGGCTGGCGCGCACAACCAATGGATTCTCGATCCAGGCTGCATCGGCGTCCGACCTTCCAGAAGCATTTCTGCGTGTCGCGGCCCGGGCGGCGGCGCTCCCCGTGTATGTTCGCAGCTCGTCGGCGCAAAATCTGACGTGGACGGGAACCCCTGACCGAGTCGTTGTCGTGTTTACCGGCGAACATGCGGATTCGTTGCAATTGCCAGGTCGCGTCCTGTATCGATCTACCCATGTGGCGGTTGCTGAGGAAAACGCAGATGCAAAGAGCGCCAAGCTGGCGTGGTCAGGACGAGGGCTCGTTTTTCTGTGTGTGCAGGAGCCGTTGCGGCTATCTCCAGAAGGAGAATTTCCATCGGCCTTGCTGACCGATGCGCCGCGCCCGTTGACGCTAACCCTCGAAAGCTCGCATGGGCCGGTGAAGAGCCCATTCTTTTTGCAAAGTGCCAGCGCCCACCTGGAGCTGGCCGGTCACGAGAGCGAAACGATGCCGCTGACCCAGCAGGCAGATCCTAGCCGTTTCGCTGGCGAACTGCAAGCGCGCAGTGCCGGCGCGTTTCATGCGCGAGCTTATTTGGAGTCTCCGTATGGCGAGGTGGAAACGTACCTTGGCGATCTGACAGCGGTTGTCATGCCGGTCGCGATCCCGCAGCAGGTCTCTGCTGGAGTCTTCGATCCGTTGCCTCGGGATTGGTTTCAAAAGAAGCTGCCGATTCGATCGCTGCTGCCGGTGGGTACAGTGAACCTTCAGTTCTCTCCCCAAGGGATGGCGTATGGATTGGCGGACCGAATGCCCGGCAGCCTGCAAGTTGCACCCGGGCAGAGTTCGAGATTCAACATGATGCTCGAAGGCGATCCGGGCCAAGTGCATGTAGTGGACTACGTCGCCACGTGGAACGACGGGCAAACACAGGTCACGCGCCACGGAGCATTGCGGGTTGTCGCCCGTCAGATGTCGGCTGCGGAGCTGATCCGGACGAAATGGCCGTGGGCAGCGGCGACACTGTTGCTACTCTGCGCACTTGGTAGCGCAGTGTGGAGCTACTGGCCTCGCCCATTGCAGGCGGATTTAATCGTGCGACAGAACGGCACCCAAGTACTGCGGCTCCGGCTGCCGTCGCAATTGCGCACGCGCATGCTGCACGTTTCCGAGGGCCAGACTGGCAGCGATTCCGGACCGGGCCGGGCCGTCATCGCCGGTCCTCAATCGCGAGAATTGCTTTCGCTTCAAAGTACACGCAGGCACGGCAGGTGGACGATCGTAGCTCGTCCACGCGCGGCACATGCTCCTGCGCCCCAGACCCACAAGTCGGCGGAGATCGATTTACGGGCCATCCATGTTCCCGTCTTTGCTACCGAAGACGGAACGATACAGATCAACGTGCTCTACAGCTAGATCAACGAACAGAAGGTACAACATGCTTCACCGTT
>JAJZDO010000958.1 GCA_021805955.1 Acidobacteriota bacterium | reverse complement strand
CTCTACGAAAGCGCCAAACCCAGACTGAAGACTGCTCCGAGACCGAACGACCACCCTTCTGCCCTATCAGACCGCCGAGCTGTCCGATGAAATCGATCCGTGTGAGATATCACGGCTAGCTTATGCATCGCGATTGCACTGATTCCAAATCGTTCGTTGAAATACATGGAACCTCGCTTCGCCTACCCCGCACAATGAAAACTTCACACCGGCCCGAAGGTAGGTGGTTCGTATATTGGTGGATTTGTAGCGGATATTATCACTTTGCAACGGGTAAGGAAGGGATTACTTTTTCTGAAGGCTTGATACGCAGACCTCTCAACCCTCATGCCGTGGCCCACTCTGACGACAATACTTCTGCCTGTGCCAAAACCGTCAGGGTGGCCTTTTCCTGCTTGTCGGGCGGGTAGCCATATTTCCTGAGGATGCGCTTTACCAGCACCCGGAGGTGCGCCCGGACACTTTCACGGACTGTCCAGTCGATGGTCGTGTTCCGACGCACAGCCTCCACGAGTTCCCGTGCAATCATCTTCAGTGTGTCATCTCCGAGCACCTTCACAGCGCTGTCGTTCACTTCGAGCGCATCATAGAAAGCAATCTCATCTTCGCTCAGGCCAAGTTCTGTGCCACGGACTGCCTCTTGCCGTATGTTCTTTGCAAGAGCGATGAGTTCTTCGATGACCTGGGCCGCCTGGATTGCGCGGTTCTGATACTTGCGTAGATTGCCTTCCAGCAACTCGGAAAACAACTTGGAGCGCACGACATTGTGCCGGGAGCGGATTGTGATCTCATTGTGCAGCAGCTTGCGTAGCAGTTCGATAGCGAGGTTCTTCTGTGGCATCTGGCCGAGAGAGTCCAGAAACTCATCCGACAGAATGGGTATCTCAGGTTTTTTTAGCCCCGCCGCCGAAAAGATGTCGATGACCCCATCTGTAATCACTGCTCTGGAGACAAGCTGCTGAATGGCAGCGTCCAGCTCGTACTCCGGGCGGCTCTGCTGGTTCACCGATTTATTGAGAACGCTGCGTACGGTCTGGAAAAAGCCCACATCGTCGCGTATTTCAAGCGCACTCTCGTGCGGCACGGCAAGGGCAAATGCCTTGGATAGTTCGGTCACGGTCTGAGTCAGACGGCTCTTTCCATCCTCCTGGCGAAGAATATGCTCCTGCGCGGCAGGCAACAATGCCAGCCGCTTCTCAGAAGTATTGCTGCTCCAGTCCGCCCAGGTGAATCCATGAAATAGTCCGCAGCACACTTCGTACTTTGCCCGCATGACGGCGACAGCTTCCTCCTGCGGGATGGCGGTACGTCCGAGTCCGCCGCTTTCTGTGTAGATGGTCAGAGCTTGTTTCAGCTCATGCGCGATGCCGAGGTAGTCCACAACCAAACCGCCGGGCTTGTCTTTGAATACGCGGTTCACGCGAGCAATGGCCTGCATCAGTCCATGACCGCGCATCGGCTTGTCCAGATACATCGTGTGCAGACACGGAACGTCAAAGCCCGTAAGCCACATGTCTCGGACGATGGCGATCTTGAATGGATCTTTCGCTGCTTTGAAGCGTTTATCCAACGCTTTCCTGCGGCGCTTGTCGCGGATGTGTTGCTGCCATTCCGGCCCATCGGATGCCGACCCAGTCATTACAACCTTCAGTATTCCTGCATCGTCGCTGTCGCTATGCCAGTTTGGCCGCAACTTCACGATCTGGTTATACAGGTCGATGCAGATGCGGCGGCTCATGCAGACGATCATTGCCTTGCCGTCCATTGCGTCCAGCCGCTCCTCGAAGTGCCGCACAACGTCTTCCGCAACAATCTTCAGGCGATTCTCCGCTCCAACGATTGCCTCCAGCGCCGCCCACTTGGTTCGCAGTCTCTCTCGCCGCTCGACCTCTTCGCCTTCCGTCACTTCGTCGAAGTTTTCGTCGAGCTTTGGCTTCTCGCTCGCGTCCAATTGCAGCTTGGCAAGGCGGCTTTCGTAATAGATCGGCACCGTCGCCTTGTCTTCTACGGCCCGCTGAATGTCGTACACACTGATGTTGTCGCCGAAGACAGCGCGTGTATTCGCGTCGGCCTTTTCAATCGGAGTGCCTGTAAAACCGATGAACGACGCACCCGGCAGCGCATCGCGCATGTGCCGGGCAAAGCCGTCGATAAAATCGTACTGACTACGATGGGCCTCATCAGCAATCACGATCACGTTGCGGCGGTCTGTCAACGCTGGATATCGATCGCCCTCGCTGGGCATGAACTTCTGGATGGTCGTAAAGACCACGCCGCCGGAAGAGACCTGCAGCAACATCCGCAGATGTTCGCGGTCCTCCGCCTGGATAGGGGACTGTCGCAGTAGTTCGTGGCAGCGGGAGAAGGTGCCGTAGAGCTGGTCGTCCAGGTCGTTGCGGTCGGTCAGCACCACAATCGTCGGATTTTCAAGATGCGGTTCCAGCACCAGTCGTCCGGCGTAGAAGGCCATCGTCAGGCTCTTGCCGCTGCCCTGCGTATGCCACACCACGCCCACTCTGCGATCGCCAGTTTCATGGGAGGCATCCAACGTCGCCGCCAGCGCACGGTTCACCGCGTGGAACTGGTGATAGCCCGCAATCTTTTTGGTCAGCACACCGCCGCCCTCATCTTCAAAGACGATAAAGTAGCGGAGGTAATCCAGAAGACGACGCTTCTCGAACAACCCTTGCACCACAACTTGCAACTGCGGCAT
>JAJZDO010000906.1 GCA_021805955.1 Acidobacteriota bacterium | reverse complement strand
TGACCGCAGATCCAGAAAAATCGATGCCAATGACAATTTTTCTGAAGTTCACTTTGCTGGTTCCCAGCCGTGGCTCATCGCCGGTGGAGGAAGCGGCTGTTTCATGAAGTGGATCCATAATCCCTCCACTGAAACGCGTGTCTCAATACTGCCGGAAACAGGTCGGAAGTGACCGCTTTTCAATTCTTTCTAAAGCCTATCGAAGAGACCGGGCCGCTTCAGTGATTGGAATCACATCTCCATCCCGGTCAGGTTGCTTCTGCCACTTGGATCTTCCGATGCCTGCCCCGGGTTTCAGATCGAGGTCTCGAATCGTGAGAGAACATGCAATTCGCCGTTGACCGCCGCTTCCCCCAGCATCTACAACAAAAAGGGCTTGATCCATACGTGTTCCTTAAAAAACCGAGGTGTGCTGTTCGTCACGCGTCAAGGGCATGGGGCCATGCTACGGTCGCCACATGACTGCGATAGCCGCTCAGCATATCGGCACAGTTCATAAATTGCTCGAAATTCAGGAATAACAAGTAAGGGAATCGAATGAGAAAGTTGTTCGACGCCGGAAAAGTTCCTTCTACACCCGCTATGATTGGGGTTTGGCTTCTTTTGTGAAAAACGTTACCGATTCCAACCTTTCTCGCCCCCCGAAGCGATGGCGACTCTTTCTGGCCGTGATGGGTCCTGGCATCGTTGTGATGCTTGCCGACACGGATGTCGGCAGTATCATTACGGCTGCCCAGAGCGGCGCCCAGTGGGGCTACCACCTGCTGCTGCTACAGTTTCTCCTGATGCCAGTTCTCTTCGTGGTGCAAGACCTGACCGTCAGACTGGGCATCTTCACGGGGAAGGGCCACGGCGAGCTGATCCGCGAAACATTTGGCGCGACCTGGGCCTGGGTCTCTGTGATCGGGCTAGCCGTCGCAACCATTGGAGCACTGCTGACGGAATTTTCTGGCGTCGCAGCCGTCGGACAGCTTTTCGGGGTTCCCCGCGCGATCAGTCTGAGCCTGGCTGCCGCCTTTCTGTTGTTTGTGGTGTGGACCGGATCGTACCGCCGAGTGGAGCGAGTAGCCATTGCCCTTGGCCTGTTTGAATTTGCCTTTTTCTGGGTTGCCTTCGCTGCCCACCCGCACGGCCGCGATCTGGCAGTAGGTTTGCTGCACGTCCCCTTGTCTTCACCGGCATATCTCTATCTGGTCTCGGCCAACATTGGTGCGGTGATCATGCCGTGGATGATCTTTTACCAGCAATCCGCGGTTGCGGATAAAGGACTGCGCCCGGAACACTATCGCGATGCTCGGTGGGACACAGCTGCCGGCGCGGTTGTTACGCAGTTGGTGATGGCTGCTGTGCTGATCTCTACCGCTGCCACCATTGGGAAAGTGAATCCATACGCAAGCCTGAACACCATTGGCGACATTACCCATTCGCTGACGCCGTTTATGGGCGTGACCATGGGACGATTGCTGTTCAGCCTTGGCGTCCTCGGAGCCGCGATGATCGCCTCCGTGGTGGTCTCGCTGGCCGCTGCATGGGGTTTTGGCGAAGTAACTGGTTATAAACACTCGCTCGAACACAATCCGCTGGAGGCTCCCTGGTTTTATGTAGTCTTCACGGTTGGCGTGCTGGCGGGCGCTGTAATGGTAGCCGCCGTCCCCGATTTGGTAGCCCTGACCATATGGGTAGAAGTCATGAACGCCTTTCTACTTCCCATGGTGCTTGGTTTCCTGGTAGCCCTTGGCATGCGAGCCTTGCCGCCCCCCTACCGCATATCCGGAATCTACCGATGGATCGTGGTCGTCGTCACAGCCGTGACTTCCGGGCTGGCGATCTATGCCGGTTTGCGGGGAATGTAACCCCCAATATTTAATCGGAAAATATTTGCCGCCTGGTAGCTGGCAGCGATCTATGATAGATCAAATTCTCTTTGATCGCCTTCGACCTGCCTATGCTACGCTATTCATCGATCCCGTACCTGCTTGCCTTTGCCGCGCTGGCGTTTGTCTTCTGGTCGATGCTGCGGAACCATGCCAGAAAGCAGGTGAATTATTGGCTGATTGCCTGGACATTTGTCCTTCTGCACTTCACTGCACATCTGGTCGTTCTGAGCGGCGGCTTCTGGGGAACAGTGCTTGCAACAATTTCCCTGTTGGCGCTGGACATGGCGGGAATCGCCTTCGTCCACGCTGCTTCCCGTCTTGATCTTCTGCGGGAGCAGCGGG
The DNA here is from genome assembly GCA_021805955.1 of Acidobacteriota bacterium. The sequence continues at coordinate 496 of JAJZDO010000906.1, read as the reverse complement.
TTTTGATGACGGTATGGGCAACCGCGCTGATGGCGTACAGCGCGCTGGCAGTTTGGAATGTTGAAAGGGCATTCCCCTACTACGTCGCAGTAGTGGCGATGGCAGCCAGCCTTTCTGTGTTGCATTTCCGGATGCGGGCAAAGCGTTCTGCACGCGACAATGTTTTCAGCTTTTCGTCTGCCCTATTGCTTGCCGTTTTACTTGCCGCTTTTGTCTATCGAAATCAAATGGGATACGGGATCGACGCGACGCTCTCGTGGCTGTATCTGGTCGCAGGTATCCGATACTGGCAGCAATATGAGCGGAAGACGACGGGCGTGCTGACTGCGGTTTTTGGATTTGTTGCCGGGTCGGCCCTTTTTCCAATTGGGCTACTGATTCGACAGATGTACGTTCCGCATTTGACAATTGACGCGACAGTTCGAAACCTTCCGAAATTCATTATTGCCATTGGCATTTTGCTGACCTTCCTAGTGTCTTGAGTCGTTAATTCGTT
>JAJZDO010000806.1 GCA_021805955.1 Acidobacteriota bacterium | reverse complement strand
GTTTGCGTATTTTAATCTGGGTTCGAAGCCGGTCCATTTCTTCTTCGCGTTCAACGCAGATCAGATATTCACGCGTCGGCTCGTGTTGCGCGGAAACAGAAGCGATCACGGCGGGACCTCTTTATGACTGAACTTACCTGGTGCCGTTTTGTAGGTAGCGTTGGTGGCTCAACCGAATGACCTCGCGCGCGGTATCGCGGTCCTTCCAACCCAGTACCTGGGTGCGCTTATGTTCCAGGTCTTTGTAAATCGAGAAAAAATGTTCCACTTCAAGAAGGATGTGCCGTTGGACATCCGCGTAGTTTTGAATACTGCTGAAACGAGGATTGCCCGTCGCGTAGGCTAGGATTTTCTCATCTGGCAATCCCTGATCCAGCATTTCGAACAGGCCCACCGGACGTGCGGTGAACACGCAGCCGGGAAAAGTCGGCGCGTCTCCCAGAATTAAAATGTCGAGGGGGTCGCCGTCCTCGGCAATGGTCTGTGGAATGAAGCCGTAGTCCCCTGGATAGTGGACGGGCGAATGTAGATTGCGGTCCAGCCGGAAGACGTGCAGCGTCTTGTCGTATTCATATTTGTTGACGCCATCGAGAGGAATCTCAACGACGGCGGTGACGATGTCTGGGACCTTATCGCCAATGGGAAGATCAAGATAGTCCATCACATTGCCCCTTCCAGCATGGTGGCGCAGGAGCAAATAGAAAGACCCCTACACCATCGTAGGAGTCATCAGCCGCTCCATCTCGGAGGGCAATTATGGCGGATTCCTTCGCCAATCAAGGTGTACCACACGTAATGGAGAGGCGCAAGCTCGGACCGATCCTGCAAATCCGATGAGGTTTTAGCAGACTTGGTTGTCGTCGGGCACAGGGATATCAGCCGCGTCCGGCGTTGGCTTGAGGGCTCTACGTCTGAGACACTAGAACCTCAAAGGCTTCGGTCCTGGTCGTCCACGACGACCGTCCTAAGCAATAGCATACGATTTACCGGCGATGGAATCCGCCATAATCGCCTCTGTTGTACAAGGCTGATGACTCCTACCGAATCTACCTAGAGGGGATTTCGATGGAACCGACAAAAGGGGCAGGCCTGCAACCGACGTCACCCGACAGCGGCGCAAAACGCCGTAGAGCTCTGAAATTTGTGCTCATGATTGGCGCGGTCAGCTTCTTCGCCGATTTTACCTATGAGGGGTCAAGGTCAATCACGGGCCCGTTCCTCCAGACACTTGGGGCAACAGGCGCAATCGTCGGAATTGTTGCGGGCCTCGGAGAGTTGCTCGGATACGGACTGCGGTTTTTTTCCGGACGCCTCAGCGAGCGAACAAAAGAGTTCTGGCCCATCACCTTTGTTGGGTACATCGTCCAAATGGCCGCAGTACCGCTGCTTGCTCTTGCCGGCAATTGGAAGATTGCGGCGCTGCTGATTCTGCTCGAGAGGACCGGGAAAGCGATTCGGAATCCTCCCCGCGATGTGATGCTGTCTCATGCGGCGAAGGAAATGGGCTTTGGCTGGGGCTTCGGGATTCATGAAGCGCTCGATCAATCGGGAGCGCTAATTGGCCCGTTACTTGTGGCGCTGATCCTGGCCCATCGTGGATATTACCAACTGGCCTTTGGCACGCTGTTTGTTCCCGCCATCATGGCTGTATTGCTGCTCTCGATTGCAAGATTCCTGTATCCTCGTCCGGAAGACTTGGAACCAGTACCCCAGAACATGCAAGCTGCGGGATTGCCGCGCCGGTTCTGGATCTACCTGATTGCGGCCGCGCTGGTAGCTGCCGGCTTCGCTGACTTCCAGTTGATCTCCTTCCATTTCCAACAAGCGGCTATCGTGAAGACGCTCTGGATTCCAATCTTTTACTCAGTCGCGATGGCGGTCAGCGGCGTTGGATCGCTCGTCTTCGGCAGGCTGTTTGACCGCTTTGGCATCTCTGTTCTTATTCCCCTCACAGTGGTTTCCGCGTGCTTTGCGCCCTTGGTCTTCCTGGGCGGATTCTGGCTGGCGCTCGTCGGCGCCGCATTGTGGGGGCTGGGGATGGGCGTGCATGAATCGATTATTCCAGCTGCGGTCGCGACGATCGTTCCTGCAAGCCGGCGGCCATCCGCTTACGGATTGTTTACCGGTGCCTATGGTCTGGCGTGGTTCCTGGGAAGCGCAATCATGGGTATTTTGTACGACCATTCCATTCCGGCGGTGATCGCTTTCTGCGTCATTATCGAACTTGCCGCGCTTCCTCTACTGTTCATGGTCCGTAAATCGAAGTAAGTGCGCGAATCAATGAAGTACCTGAAGACATTCCCATTCGGGTCACTTTGGCAAGCGAGGCTTCCCTGCCATGCAATGCACAGAGAGCGTTGACTATTCTCGCGATGGAAGTACCATTGTGATAGGCCAAGGAGTTCGGCCATAACCGCTGTCCCTCATAGGCCGGACAGATGATGACTCCTGACAAGGGATTCTTGTCGCGGAGCCATATCATCCGCGCCGCGATTTCCAAAAGACAATACCGACCGAATGGAGTTTGTAGAAAGGGACAAATTCGCTAAAGAGCCATGACTTTTTCCAGCATACTTTTTGAAGGGCCTGACGACGATGGAAACGGCGAGACACCCGAGGCGCCTGCTTTTTTGGGTGATTTGAACCTGGATCAACTCATCGACGCCGTCACTGCCGATTGGAAAGACTATGAACTCTCGCCCGCTCGATTACTTCCA
>JAJZDO010000528.1 GCA_021805955.1 Acidobacteriota bacterium | reverse complement strand
CGAGCTTGTCCGCGCGAATCGCATCTCTCGTGAGACCGCATTTGCCCATTGCCATCAACCCGACGATCTGCGGCGCCAACTTGAAAGCGGAAGTGTGTGACGAAAACCGAGTTGCGAAATCATCGGTGCAAATCCGCCTTTTAATCATCCTACAACTGACAGCTCTTCTTCCAGCATTTGCTTTTCATGCAGTTGGGTATAGTAGCCGTTGCGCGCGACCAATTCGTCATGGGTGCCCAACTCGACTATGGAGCCATCGACCAGCACAGCGATCTGGTCGGCGTGGCGCACGGTGGAAACGCGGTGGGAAATAAAAATTGTCGTGCGACCGCGCATGGCTTCCGCCAGCCCCTGGAGAATGCGTTCCTCGGTAAAGGTGTCAACACTCGACAGAGCATCGTCGAGGATCAGGATACGAGGATCGCGCACCACCGCGCGCGCAATAGCTGTGCGCTGCTTCTGTCCGCCAGAGAGCGTAATACCGCGCTCACCGACCAGGGTGTCGAACCCTTTTGGAAACTCAAGAATTTCGTCGCGGATATGCGCGGTGGCCGCCGCTTCAAGAATTTCTTGCTCTGTCGCGGCTGGCGCTCCAAAGGCAACATTTTCTCGGATCGAATCACTGAAAAGGAACGTCTCCTGCGGAACAAATCCGACGGCGCCACGCAGTTTTGCCAGCGGATAATCCATGACGGAATGGCCGTCCACCCGGAGCATGTCTCGTTCCGCTTCGAGCAATCGAGGAATGAGCCGGACCAGCGTCGTTTTACCGGAGCCGGTTGGGCCAACAATCGCGAAGCTGCTGCCGGCGGGGATATGAAGATTGATATTTCGCAGTACTGGGGTGGTGGAGTTGTCGTAAGTAAAGTTGAGATTGCGAAATTCAATCTCGCCGTTGATATCTGTTGTGACGGCTCCGGTCGGGGGCAGCGTGGCGTCGGAGATGGACGGTGCTGCGATCAGAATCTCATGCATGCGGGTCACGGATGCGGTGCCGCGCTGCACCAGGTTGACCACCCACCCCAGGGCAATCACGGGCCAGGTCAACATCACCATATAGGTGGTAAAAGCCACGAATGCGCCCACGGAAATTCTGCCGTTGACGACTTCGTGACCCCCTACGAGCAAGACGACAACGAGAGAGAGTCCAAGCATGAACTCCAGCGTGGGCCACAGCATTCCCATCAGTCGAACCAGACGCAATGCGCGACGAACGTATTCCGCATTGGCGCGTTCGAAAGCGGAAATCTCTGCCTCTTCTTGTGCGAAGGCGCGCACCAGACGGACGCCGGAAACATTTTCCTGCACCCGCGCGGAGATATCGGAGTACATCGCCTGGATACGCTCAAACCGTTCATGAATTTTGCGCCCAAAATACTGGACCAAAATGCTGGCGGCGGGCAGAGGGACGAACGCTAGAAGCGTCAACCAAGGACTGATACGGATCATAAATGCGAGCGCGCCCAGGGTGAACAGCAGCGTATTCGCGCTATACATGATGGCAGGACCCAGAAGCATCCGGACCGCGTTCAGATCATTGGTCGCACGCGCCATGATGTCGCCGGTGCGATTTTCCTGGAAATAGGAAGGGGCTTGGCGCTCAAGCACTCGGAAAATGTCATTTCGCAAGTCATACTCAATATCCCGCGAGATGCCGATGAGGACCCATCGGGTGAGGAAGAGGAAAACGCCCTTTGACAGCGCTACGGCAACCAGAATTCCGGCGTAGAAAAGGATGCCACGATAGCTCAAATGCCTGGTCATGTCGTCGATCGCACGACGAATGACCTCCGGAAACAGGACCCAGATGGCGTTGCTGCAGACAGCGAAGAAACCGCCCAGCAGAAATCCGCGGCGGTAGCGTCGCATATACGGAAACAGTGGCCGCAGATTTTCGAGCAGAGTCAAAGCGATGCCTTCTCAGGTTTCATTGTAGTTAAGATGAATCATTGCGGGAATGGTTCCCGCTGACAGGTTCCTTATGTCGGGGTACGCAGCAGCAGGTATCCGCCAACCAATCCAAAAAGGAGATCAGGCGACCAGGCTGCCAGCACTGCGGGCAATGTGTTGACATTGCCCATCGCCTCAAACAGTCCAGCAGCTACCCAATACGCGATGGCGACGCCAATGGCGACAGCGACGCCGGTAAGCGACCCGCGCCGACCCATGGAAACGGAAAATGGAACTGCAAGGATGGCCATCACCAGCGTGACCAAGGGATACGCGATTTTCTTGTTGAGTTGCACCCGTAAGGGAAGTGTGTCGAAGCCACTCTGGCTTAGGTCATGGATATAGCGCGCGAGCTCCGAAAATGTCATTTCAGTAGATTGCAGATCTTCTTTCTTGAAATAGCCAGGCGGTTCCGTGATGTTAGGAAATACTTCATGGGTGAATTTCCGGTAGGAAGCAATCGTGCCTCCCTGAAAGGTCCGTTCCCATCCGTCTTCGAACGTCCACTGATGTTGCTGCGGATCCCAAATTACGTCGGATGCAAAAATTCGGCCGGCTAGGACAAAGCTGTTCGGCTGAAACTCCAGCACTGTCAGATTGGCAAAGCGGTTGTTCGCGGAATCGAAATATTCGTAATAGAAAATGCGCGAGCCTTCATTGGGTTTGGTCCGTCCGAACACCCACTCCCGATCTGGACGCAGAAAGGTGCGTGGCGGCTTGCCCTTGATCTCGCTGCGCAGCGCTTCCTGCTTGCGGTTAGCATTCGGCAG
>JAJZDO010001041.1 GCA_021805955.1 Acidobacteriota bacterium | reverse complement strand
CGGCATCACCCCGTTGTCGATAGCAATCAGCACGCGCGGAAAATTTGTCGTGGGAAAGACGGCGATGGGGATACTCAGCGCCAGAATCGCGCCAACGAGCGATAACACGACAATCACTGAGATCACAGCTTTTGAATAGGTGACGAACCAGGCTGGCTTCTCTGTCACATCTGTATCGCGCGCGTTGGCGAGTGGCCCATTCAAGCCCTCGGTTGGCTTGAGTGGAGTTGAAAGATTTGTCATCCCGACCGGAGGTTGCTCGCCTGGGCCCGCCGCAGCGGACGACCGTAGTGGAGAGGCCTGCGTTTCCTCCCGCTTGGGGCTATCTGGCCCGTTCAATGGAATGTCCGCCATCGACTTCTATGCCCCTGTATTCGTACCAGCGTTGGCGCTGGCCGGCGTGGCCTTCACTTTTGTCTTATCCGGTAAGCCATATTGGCCGCTGACGATCACTTGCTCGCCCGGCTGAAGATCGCTGAGAACCTGGATCATTGGCCCTTGCCGAATCCCCGTCTTCACGTCCTGCGCATACGCGCGACTATCCGACTTCACTACCATCACGGAAGTTTGTCCGTTGGGTCCCGTCAAAATTGCGGCAGCAGGAATGACCAGCGCGTCCGCAATTGTCTTCGCCGTGATCGAAACACTCGCCGTCGTTCCTGGTTTCAGTTCGCCCTTCCGATTGTCCGCCTCCACCCATATTTCTTCCGTGGTACTGTTGGGATCGAGCGCGGGACTCAACACGGTCACTTTGGCGGGAACATCCCTGTCGAGCCCCGGAATGCGGAGCGTCGCCGCCTGACCCAGTTGCAACAACTGCGCCTGTTGTTGCGGAATATGCAGCCGCACCACCACCTTCGACGTGTCCATCACAATCAGCAGCGGCGTCCCTGCCGGCGCAATGTCCCCGGGATAGACAGCGCGATCCGCCACCGCGCCATCGATCGGGCTGCGAATTTCCGTATACCCCAACTGCGCCGCCGCGCCCAGATATTGTCCATGCGCCGTTTCAAGTTGCCCCTGCGCCGCCTTCTTCTGCTGCAACGCTCCAGCCGCTTGCAGGTTTTGCAAGTGTTTCTCCGCTGTCGCGTACGCGCTCTGAGCCGCCGTCAACGCCACTTTCGTCGCATCCAATTGCTTGCGCGCAATCGCGCCCTGCTGGTACAGCTTGTCCTCGCTGTCATACAGCTTCTGCTGGGCCTCCAAGGTGGCCCTGGTATTCACCACGTTCAGATTTGCGGTCTGAATTTCTTCCGGCAACCCTGACGAAGTCGTCGAAGCATACATCGCCTGCGCCTGATCGTAACCGCCCTGCGCCGACACAACAGCGGCGGCGAGATCTTTATTCTCCAGCACCGCCAGCAGCTGCCCGCGACGCACCTTGTCGCCACGTTGCACATAGAACTTACGCACCGGCGCCGTAATTTTCGGAGAGATGGAAGCCTGATGGATGGGATACAACACGCCTTCCGCAGTCACCATGTCGGTGATGGTTTGCAACTTCGTCGGCGCGGTCTCCACACTAACCACCGGTTCCGGAGGCGGCACCGCATTGTCGCTGCTGCACCCGGAACAAAACACCATCAGGGCCGATGCCACGATCGTTGCCATGCAGAATGAGAAAACTCGAGGGCGCACTCGATCCGCTCCCGAACCAGCACGAGCGGCCAGTCCGAGACATCCCGCTTCCTTCGCCCGATGCATTAAAATTCTCCTGTCAGCGTCTGCAGCGTTGCCAGAGCGACTCGATAACGAGCCTCTCCCATATCCAATGCATTTTTCGCGGTAGAAAGCGCTGTTTGCGCGCTCAACACCTCAAGCTCAATCGCATCCCCTGCCTTATACTGCAACTTTGTCAGGCGGAGAGAATCGGAAGCAAGATTGGCGTCCTGTTGCAGCGTTGCAAGCTCCGAGCGAGCCACCCTGGCCTCGTTGTAGTACGCGCTCAAATTACTGAGCGCTTCCCGTTGCGCTTGCGACAACTCCACCTGCGCTTGCTGACGCCGATATTTTGCCTGACGCAACTTGCTTTCCGTGGAGCCCCAGTTCCAGATCGGAATATTCATGCCCGCGGTTACGAAATACCCGAGATTCGGCTGTGGGCCAAATTGCCGATAAGCAACGTCTATACTTCGCAAGGCGAACGCATTCGCCTCAATGCCATAGTCCACATCCAGACTGAAAGTTGGGAGAAATCCTGCACGGGCAATCGAAACATCGACGTTCGCCTGCTTCAGCGCGGCCATGACTGAGCGCAGGTACGGGTTGGCATGTTCCGCAAGTGCATCCACCTGATCTGCGGAAGGCAGTGCGGGAGGATTGTCGAGATCATCGACGATTGCGAAATTCTCATCCAGAACCGGCGACAGCAGAACGGCCAGTGCCAGGTGCGCGCGTTCCATCGCCAGTTGCGCTTCCTGTAGCGCGATCTTCTCCTGGTCGAACTGTAGCTGCGCCTTCACAACATCGGCATGAGGAATCTCTCCACCCTTCTCCAGGTCTTTCGTCGTCGTCAGAAATCCGGTAGCCGAATCCAGATTTTGCTGGGCACTGATATTTTCGCGTTGCGCGACGATGGCGTTGTAATAGAGAGTCGTCACCGTCACCGTCAGCCCTCGCTTGGCAATTTCGGCCTGTGCCTGCGCAAATGCATCGGCTGCTTGCGCGCGCCGATACGGTGCCAGCGTAAAAAAACCTGCCGGCGCAATGTCCCCGGGATAG
>JAJZDO010000939.1 GCA_021805955.1 Acidobacteriota bacterium | reverse complement strand
ACGATCGCATACGCTACCGCGACTGCCTCCATCGAGCGGGCCAACTACACCGGTAGATAACCATGCTGAGGAAAAGACTCTGTGCAACGGACACATCAGATTTTGGCAGGCATTCTTTTTATTTTGCTCGCTTCGTTTTCCGTAGCACAAAATCCACTCCAGAGTTATTCGGGGCATGTAACCGACTCCGCCGGTAAGCCGGTGGTAGGTGCCAGCCTCCAATTGCAAGTCGGCAATCGCACTCTGCAGGCCGTTACCGATTCCAACGGAGGATTCAACATCGGGACCCGACTGAGTGGCAACGCTGTCGTAACAATTCGAGTTCCAGGGTATGCGCCGTTCCAACAAAGCATCGCTGCCGATCATCCGCTTTCCTTAAATTTGGCGCCTGCGACCAATGTTCAGCGCGTCGTCGTCACGGCCAGCCGCACCGCGCTGGCACTCGATGAGTCGGCCAATACGGTCGTTGTGGTTTCGCAAAAAACTTTGCAGCACAGCGCCACGGTCACAGTGGGAGACCGCTTGCGGCAGGTTCCCGGACTCGATTTCTTTCGGCGCTCCAGCACTCTGGTTGCCAATCCCACCTCGCAAGGTGTGTCCTTGCGCGGCCTCGGTTCCACCGCCGCCAGCCGCACCCTGGTGATGGCCGATGGCATCCCAATCAACGACCCCTTCGGAGGCTGGGTCTACTGGGACCAGTTGCCGTCGCTGGCCATTCAGAATATTGAAGTGGTACGCGGCGGCGTCTCCGATCTCTACGGAAGCAGCGCCATCGGCGGCGTCATCAATATGATCGAGCGGCAGCCGGAACGAACGGTATATGCACTGGACAGCGGCTATGCGCAGGAGAATACGCCGCACGCTTCCCTGCTTGCAACCCGCGCTCTCGGTCCCTGGAGCGGGCTTGCCGCCGGCGACTTTTTGCGCACGGATGGCTACATAGAAGTCGCTCCGCAGGTGCGAGGCACGGTGGATACGGCGGCCAACGTGCATTATGAAAATGCGGAGTTGGATTTGCGGCGAAGCATTGCCGACCGTGGAGCGGCCTACCTGCGCGGTAATCTGCTGAACGAAGCGCGCGGCAACGGCACGCCGCTGCAGACCAACGGCACCCGGCTATGGCGATACGCAAGCGGTACCGATTGGACCACGGAAAATTCGGGGACGTTTACGCTGAAAGGCTTCGGCGACCAGGAGCATTATCGGCAAACTTTTTCTGCAGTCCCCGCAAACCAGGACAGCGAATTCCTCACCCGTCGCCAACAAGTCACGACCCAGCAGTTGGGCGGCGCTGCGCAATGGTCGAAGCCTCTCCTTCCATGGCTCACGCTCATCGCCGGCGGGGATGCGGACGATGTCCGCGCAACCGACTATGAAGTTCCCATCTTACACAGTGCGCCGAACGGTCTCTCGGACACGACTGCGCGGCAGCGTGCTGTGGGAGGCTATGGGGAAGGTCTGCTGCAATGGAAGAACTGGACCGCAACAGGTTCCCTACGCATCGACAACTTTTTGAATCTGGACGCGCTGCAGTATTTACAGACCGGCCAAGGTCCGATTGTCCCAACTCCAATAGCCAATCGCAGCCAGACGCTGGCCGATCCCAAACTGGGTGTCGTGCGCCGCATCGACGATTACTTTGCTCTTACCGGCTCCGCATACCGGGCCTTTCGCGCAGCCACATTGGATGAACTATACCGACGCGGTCAGGTAGGTCAGGAGGTCACGCTGGCGAATCCCAACCTGCAGTCCGAGCGTGCAACAGGCTGGGAGAGCGGCGTCGCGCTGACGTTGCCCTCGCGCAACACGGTGGTCCGCGCCAGCTACTTCTGGACGGAAGTGAATCGCCCCATCATCGCGCTGACCCTGAGCACCACACCAAGTGAAATCCTGAACCAGCGGGAAAATCTGGGCCAGATTCGCAGCCGCGGCTTATCTCTGGATTATCAATCGGCGCCGCTGCACTGGCTCTACATCACGGGAGGCTATCAATACGCGAACGCCACCGTGACTCAGTTTTCCCAGGAGCCATATCTCGTCGGCAAATGGATTCCGCAAGTGGCACACAACATGGCGACCACACAGGTACGCGCAACAAGAGACCGCCTGGGAACGCTGGAGTTTTTGGGTACTTTGAGCGGCCGCCAATATGACGACGATGCCAATAAATTCTTACTGCACGGATACTTTCAGCTCGACGGTTACCTCTCGCACACCTTCAGTTCGCGAGTGGAGATGTACGCAGCCGTCACCAATATGCTGAATCGCTCGATCGATGTAGGCCGCACGCCCATTCTGACGCTCGGCACCCCGCGCATGGCAAGCATCGGAATTCGGCTGCTTTCCAAGACGTTCAACAGCACAAAATAATGCCGTTGTATGAGGCCAGTCTTACGCAATCAAACCTGCCATATTCGCTTCAGCCCCGCAGCAGCAAAGATGATAGTGGCAAACGCCACTGCAACGCAGGTTGAAATACCTGTTCAGGAGACGGTATGAGTTCAGGCTTCTTTTCGGTCGATTTCCGATCGGGGCAGAGGTCGTGGGTGAAACAGGGGCTCGTATCACCTCGATTTGGGGCAGTTTTCAGCTTATAGCACCCTAATCGAACCTGGATTTGCTTGTCACTTTTGGTTGCCGTAGCTTCTAAGTCTTTTAGAATCTATGGCGGGGACGACGGGGCTCGAACCCGCGACCTCTGCCGTGACAGAAGTGCTTTTGG
>JAJZDO010000938.1 GCA_021805955.1 Acidobacteriota bacterium | reverse complement strand
GATGCAGGAAGCTGGGGCCGTGCATGCTCCCGTCATTGTGCTGCTGAACTCGGAGGAAGAAGTTGGCAGTCCTTGCTCACGCGCCATTACGGAAAGGATCGCGCGTGAATGCTCGGCTGTGTTTGTGCTGGAGCCGGCGCAAGGGGCGGAAGGCGCATACAAGACGGCCCGCAAAGGTGTCGGGCAATACACAATCCGCGTTCAGGGAGTGGCTGCGCACAGCGGCGTCGATTTTGAAAAGGGACACTCCGCCATTCTGGAACTGGCGCGACTGCTGGAAAAAGTCTCCCAGTTCACCGATCTGAAGACCGGACTCACCGTCAATGCAGGAATCGTCCATGGCGGTACGCGGGTCAATGTCGTCGCCGCGGAAGCTCATGCCGAGATCGATGTCCGGATTGCGCGCACCCGCGATGCGGCCCGCGTGGAGCGGTTGTTTCGTTCGCTGCGGGCCAATGACCGGGAATGCACGGTGAAGATCACCGGAGGCATCAATCGTCCCCCCATGGAGCGCAGCCGAGGCACCGTCCAGCTTTTCCGCCAGGCACAGAGATTGGCGGCCGAAATGGGGTTTGCGCTACAAGAGGCCAGCACCGGCGGCGGCTCCGACGGCAACTTTACCGCCGCGATTGGCATTCCCACCCTGGACGGCATGGGTGCGGTCGGCGAAGGCGCGCACGCCACGCACGAAAACATTCTGCTCAAAGCGCTCGCGCTGCGGACCGCACTGCTGGCGGCGATGATTGCAAATTGCAGGTAAATTCCTCGGCCCGCATCCGTGGCCAGAGGACCTTCAACGCTGCAGTGTCCTCGGCAAACCGCCCTCTAACTCGCCGGGTAGCCCACATCTCCCCTGGCTTGTTCAACACGAGGGTACCCCACATCTCGCTTTTGAGATGTGGGAGTTGGAAGCCCGGTTCCGTGCCACCGCTGTCCACGGCGACTCGATTTCTACAATCCTGATCCAATGTACTGCCCAAATCTAGTTGTCGCCTCCGCTACTTCCGCCTTGCGGGGTCTCCGGTGCCTCCACCTGGGATATTTGCGAAGCGTAAAAGGCGAAACGGACACTGCTGTCTTCCAGCAGATAGCCATGGATCTCGAGGTTGGCTCCTGCGGCCAGTGCAGCAAACGAGGTTGCGCTCAGGCTATTGCCGTACTCCGTTGCCTGGCTGGTAGAAACGTTGAGCGAAGTAAGGCTGTCATACGTGGTCAGATACGAGGAAGCAGCCAGCGTAAGCGCGAAGGTGAAGTTCGAATTGCTGCCTTGCGGTGTAGCTACCAGCGTGCCGGGCATACTCTCGGCCGCCAGCATTACCTGCTGCGCGTTCAGCGTGCCCGTGCTGCCGGTGGTTCCAGTAACTACAACCGATTGGCCCGGAAAGATTTCAGCCGCCGTGAATGCGGTCGCCACCACTCCAACCTGTTGCGCATCTTCGGGAATTCCGTAATTTGTCGAGGACGACACCGCGACATCGAGTGAACTGCTGTTCGAGGAACTTCCGAAGCTTTCTCGCGGCACCATAGTGAAAGCGGTGACCGTTCCAGCACTGTTTTTCGTCACGTTGACGATGATGCCCTTGGCTCCATCCTCCTGCTGCCCCGATGTGTTTCCCTTCGATTCGGGAGTAATCATCAACGCCAATAGGCGGATCGTCGGTCACGGTCCTTCGCAGGGACGCGCTTGAGCTGCTGGTGTAGCCCGGCGAAGACCTTCTCTCTTGACCTAGAGCATTTCTCCTGAAGGTGTGGAGTGGAAATATGAACTCGGCGTGGACGTTCCCCAAAGAACGGCCACACATCGACGATCTCGCCACACTGCAGTATCAGGAGAAATGCTCTAAACAATCTGTCGTCCGCTGGGCTTGGCAGTTAAATTTAGCTGGAACGAGATCCGATTCATCCCCTATACTTAGTTAGACTGAAGATCGACCGCTGTTTGCCCCCACGAATGATGAAGGACTTTTCAATGCAGTTTCTCTGCATTCTGCCTTACAAACAGGGGGAATGGGATGTCACGGCAGCAACCTCGAAGCAAAGCGCAAGCCAGCAAGCCGACCCATGTAACTGCTCCCGTCTCCATACCTGACAAGCTCTATTTCCGCATCGGCGATGTGGCCCAGCTCTGCAAGTTGCAGGCGTATGTTCTGCGCTATTGGGAGACTGAGTTCCCGCAATTGAAGCCGAACAAAGGCGGCACAGGTCAGCGCCTTTATCGCAAGCGCGATGTGGAACTGGTGCTCGAAATCAAGCGCCTGTTGTACTCCGAGGGGTTCACCATTGCTGGAGCACGCCGCCTGCTGGCGGAAAAGCGCCGACCGGAGAAAACTGAAGAATACTTGCGGGCCGGTTCCGAACGGATGGCGACCTCCAAACCGCGAGATACACCGCAGTCGGGAACGCACAAGCATACCGGGACGCTCCGCAATTCACCCACCTCAGCCGGGCCGCCAGCCGAACCCAAGGTCTCCGTGCTTGCATCGCCTTCCAAGCCCCAGCTCACTGAATTGCGCCGCGAAATGCGTGAATTGCTGAACTTGCTGGGATCCGACATGCCAGAACGCTCTACAGTGGCATCACGCCCTAAGCGGGCGACAAAGAGGAACAACCCGTCGGCCGAAGAGCCTACCCTATTCAGTTAGAGAGATTTCTTCTAGCGAATCCGAACCAAGCCTTCGCTAAAGCGTCTTCTGGTCAAGTCTTCACAAAATTTCGGGGTGTCC
>JAJZDO010000075.1 GCA_021805955.1 Acidobacteriota bacterium | reverse complement strand
TTTCAAATGCGATTGCCCTGGCATACTCCCCGCAATTGCCCGCCTGCCGCCTGAATTGATCTACAATGTCGATTCATCTCTTGTTTACAGAAGATTGATAGCCTTCCAGATACGGGACGGCGGTGGATCGCTTCCGTAGCGTCGCGGGTCGCGCGGCGACTTTCCAGCCTCAAGGTCAAGAAGGTTCCCGGGTTCGACGGTAGCCTGGGGATGGCGGCTAACAATCCCTGTGAACACAGGCGGCGCGGTCTGCGTCCAATGAACAGGAGCAGCCGTATAGGATCGAAGGACGAGGGTGAGGGACGTACGTGGGAGCAGGAATCGAAGTGCAGAATTTGAATGCCTGGTATGGCAGCACGCACACTCTGCACGATATCAATCTGAAGATTCCGGCGAATCAGGCCACCGCCTTGATTGGACCTTCGGGCTGCGGCAAGTCGACCTTTGTACGCTGCTTGAACCGAATGCACGAGACCAATCCGATTGCGCGCGTCACGGGAACGGTGAAGTTGGGCGACCTGGACATCTATAACGATGCGTCGCCAGCAGCGATTCGCCGTCGCGTCGGCATGGTCTTTCAGCGACCCAATCCGTTTCCGACGATGTCGATTTACGACAACGTTGCCGCCGGCTTGCGGCTGGGCGGCATCCGCAAGCGCAAACGGCTGGATGAGATTGTGCAGCACAGTCTGCGCCGCTCCGCGTTGTGGGAGGAGGTCAAAGATATCTGGAAGAGCAAGTCCGGCGCCGCCCTGTCTGGCGGACAGCAGCAGCGACTTTGCATTGCGCGTGCGCTGGCCATTGATCCGGAGGTATTGTTGATGGATGAGCCTGCGTCGGCGCTCGACCCAATCTCGACTGCGAAGATTGAGGATTTGATCTTTGAACTAAAGGCGGATTACACGATTGTGATCGTCACGCATAATATGCAACAGGCGGCACGCGTGGCGGAGATGACCGGATTTTTTCTGAACGGGTATCTTGTCGAGTTTGATGCAACCACAAAAATTTTCACCAATCCGACAGACAAACGGACAGAAGATTACATTACAGGCAGGTTCGGATGACACGCACCCGGTTTCACCAAAATCTCGATGACTTGAAAGAAAGACTGCTGGTCATGGCCGGCATGGCTGAGCAAGCGACCCAGCGCGCCATCGAGGCCTATCGAGTGGGCGACGTCTCCATCTGCGATTTGGTGATGCGTTCAGAACCTGCGATCAACCGCATGGAAAGAGACATCGACCAGATGGCGCTCGATCTGCTCGCCATGGAGCAGCCAATGGCCATCGATCTTCGATTTATTCTGTCCGTCATCAAGATCAATGCGGACCTGGAGCGGGTCGGCGATCGGGCGGTGAAAATTGCCGAGCGTGTCCGCGACCTGCAGACCGTTCCCGCGATCGAATTGCCTGTCGATATTCCCAAGCTGGCGATGCTGGCGGCCACGATGGTAAGGAACGCGCTGCAGGCATTTATTGACGGCGACGCGTCCATGGCCGAAAAAGTGCTGACGATGGATGATGAAGTGGATGAGCTGAATCGCGCCATCTTCCGAACGCTGACCGGGTGCATAAAGGCGCAGCCGGAGCATACACAGCAGGCCTTGAATGTATTGTTGATTGCGAGGAACCTGGAACGCGTGGGCGATCACGCCACCAACATCGCCGAGGATGTCATCTTCTGGGTACGCGGCGCAGATGTTCGCCACCATCTGGCGACCGGATAGTACCATCGGCGCAGTAAGCGCAAAATGCGATCGTGGGCGCACTCATTCCTGAGGAATTGGCGCTTTCCGCGTATGCGCGCGGACGGAATCGCCCTCTACTAGAAGGCGTAGCTCCAGCCGGGCATCGCGACGAACGAGATAGACAAGCGCCGGCCGAAACACGCAACGCAGGTGCCACCCGGGACTGCGAACGCTGGGATAGATCAATCTATTCGACCTGGACGCGAGTAGTTTTCACGCCAACTGCTGTGATTCCGCATAGGAGGCCGGCACCGGATCGGGCTTTAGAAACTTTCTGAATGGGCAGGCGGCAGCTTCACGATCGGCACCGCGCAAATCCTGAAACTCAGTGGTGAAATCCGCCAGATAGTCGCCATAGGTGACCTGTTCTTCTTCTCTTTCTCTCAAGTCTATATTTGTATCGAAACGTTTCGTTCGCAAGCTTTCTCCCTTAGAATGAAGTCCTCAGATCCAATCGCCAAAGAGGGTAAAGCTATGAAGCGATCATATTGGACGATTTTAGGTATCGGCCTTTTGCTGGCCGGCCCTGCGACGGCCCAAAATCTATGCTCTCAATGCGGAGACAACACCAGGAAGCAGGTTGAGACCATCGATTCGTCGCACACCGCCTATGCCATCGACATGGGAGGCAAGATCGATGGACCGATGACTCGCGATCCCATTGGATATTGGGCCTACGACCAGTATTGGGAACCGAATGTCAGCGTCACCATGGAAAATATCGGCGACACACCAGTTGTCAATCCCTGGTTGCAACGCGCCGGTACGATGGACACGCGAACGCTCAAGTCCATTGTGGATTCGATTGTGACGCCGGGGATGAGCGATAAGGAAAAAGCCCGCCGAATCTGGGAGTTCGAAATCAACAATCGATTTCACGCGACCACGCAGGACGACGAAGTGGCGGATGAGGTGAAGCGCGTCAACGTTTATGGCTATACGCTCTGTTATGACGAGAGCAAGGACATCAGCGACCTGTGGCGCGCGGCGGGACTGAGAGTACGCAAAGGATATCCAACCGGCCACAGCCTGGCCGAGGTTTATTATGACGGCGGCTGGCATGAGCTCGACTCCGACGAAAGCATCCTCTCTCTGCTGCGCGATAACGAGACCATCGCCTCCGAATCGCAGATTGTCGCCGATCACGACCTGATGAAGCGCACCCATACCTATGGCGTGCTGGCTCCGGACAACCGACTGGGAGATGAAGGCGGCGCGGCACTGATTTACTGGGAGGGCCCGCGATCTGGAGAGCAGCCTAGTCTAACGAAACACACGATGGACTTTACTCTGCGCCCGCAAGAATCCATCACCTGGGCCTGGAATCCAGCCGGACGCTTCCATGCCGCGCCCTATCCCTCAGACCCAGGCTCCAAGGACCCGAACCAATGGAACAAGCGCTGGCGGGTGATTGCCCATGTGATGGACGGGGAGACCGCCTATGCGCCGGATTTCAACAAAGCATCCACATTGCAATATCTGCAGACGGCGAACGTTGAACAGCGGCTTCCGGGAAAATTCGGAAACGGTTTGTATCTGACGGGAAGCACAGGGACCATCGACGTTCCGGTGAACACCGCGTATCCCGTGGTCGGCGGCAGGCTGATTGTCGATCTCGCTCGACAGGATATACGGGAAGATGAGATTGCTGTTTCCATCAGCTTCGACGGCGGCAAGACCTGGAAAGAGGTACAGACTAGTTTCGCCAGCGACTATGACCGCATGTACGTCGATCTGAATCCATTCTTTCCGCAGACCGACCCGGCGCGCTACCACTACACCCTTCGATTTACCCTGAGCAGCCATTCGGAGAATCCCGAGGTTGCGCTGAAGGGATTTGCTCTCCATTCCACGCTGCAGATGGCGCCCCTGGCCATGCCGGGAGTGGTGCTGGGCGAAAACCATTTTATTTTTACCGACGATTCGCCGGGCGCGACCAAGATCCGCATCACCCATGTCTGGAAAGAGTGCAATGGGAATATCGCGATGCCGGCCGCTCCCGTAGCCCTAACGCCGGCTGAAGGGAAGACGTACTCAGGAACACGCGTGAAGTTTGCATGGCGTCCTGGGTCGAATGTCGCGCCCGCAGATTATCAATTTCAACTGAGCGAATTCCCCGATATGCGCTGGCCGTTGTCGCCCAACTTCAACAAATTGATTAGCCGGACTGCAAACCCGGGCACACCGACCTTCAAGCTGCCTTACGTTGGATTGCTGAATCCCGGGCAGAAATATTATTGGCATGTGCGAGCGCGGAGCGCGGACCACGTGTGGGGACCATGGTCGAAGACGTATGAATTCTCGGCGGTTGCGCCAGCCGTGCCGGTTGACGTGCAGGCGAGTTTCAATCGCGCGGATCGCACCGTGCAATTAACATGGCAGGCCGGAAAGGATGGAACCCAGCCGGTCGGCTATCGCATCTACGGCAGCGAAGAACGTGGATTCACCGCCAATGACCATCGCTACCAGTACAACGATGGCCTGCAGGGAACGCAATGGGCGGCCGCGAATCTGTTGCGCGAGACGCACAGCGCCAAAAAATCAATCTCCCTGCCGGAGGCGTTGTGGCGTCCATATTATCGCGTGGTGGCGGTCGATCAACAAGGGCGTCTTAGCGGACCGTCCGCGCTTGCGGAACTTTCTCATCCGCTGATTGCCACCAGCCAACTGCCCAACGCGATCGAATCGCAATTTTACAAAACGCAGATCGTGACCAGCGCCTCGATCGGCCATCTTGTTTCCGCCGACGAGAACGGCAAGTCGTACCAGATGAAGTTTCGCACCGGCGACGAACTGGCGTTCGACATGTCCGGCGCCCCGGCGGGACTCTCCATTGATAACCAGGGCGTTATTTCTGGCTTTGTGGGCGTTGCGAAACCCGCGAAGTACGAAGTCACCGTCAAGGTGAAGAACAGCAACAATGGCGCGACCGATTCAGTCACACTTCCGCTGACAGTGGTCGGAAAATGATCCTTTTGGGTGCGCGCGCGACTATGCCGATGCGCCGCAGCAGCGCTTGAATTTCTTCCCGCTGCCGCACGTGCAGGGATCGTTTCGTCCGGACTTGTTGGATTGCAGTGCCGCTGCATCCCGCATGCGGACCCACTCCATCACGTTGGCAGGCGCGCGCTGCTGGCGCAGTTGCGCGGCCATGAATTGCATATAGGGGTCGATGTGGGTGAAAAATTTCTTATATCCCGCACAGAGATAATTCAGTCCCGCCTCGCCGTCCGGCGTCGTCGCAAAGCGATGCTTCGGACATTCTCCGTTGCAGGCGAACCGCACTTCGCACTGCCGGCAATATTTCGGCAGCGTATCGTTCTTCGCCTGGCCAAACTGGATCTGCTGCGGCGATTCGACCATCTCCCCCAGCGCCTGCTGCATGATGTTGCCGAGCCGGTTTTCCGGATAGACAAAGTGATCGCAGGAGTAGAGGTCGCCATTATGCTCGACGGCGAGCGCGGAGCCGCAGGTTTTGCGAAAGATGCAGAGGCTGGCATCCATACCAAGCCACATTTCCAGCGACACATCGAAGAGCTGAACGAAGGTTTTGCCCACATCGTTGCGCACCCACTCATCGAAGATGGTCGAGAGAAATCGCCCAAACTGAACCGGCTCGACCGACCAATCCGACACTCTTGCGCGGTCAGAAAAGCTGGGCGACACCAGCACCATGCCATCCTGCGTGGTGTGCGTCGAAATGCGTTCAACAATGGGGATGAACTGCATATAGCCGCTGCCGCTTTCCTTCAGAAAGCGATACACATCAAGCGGATTGTAGGAGTTCTTGCGGTGAACGGTGGTCAGGGTATTGAAGGCAACAGAATGCTTCTTGAGGAAACTGACGCCGCGCATCACGCGGTCAAACGTCGGCTGACCACCTTTGTCGACACGATACGCATCATGCAATTCCCTGGGGCCATCGATGGAAATGCCGATGAGAAAATTGTTCTCCGCGAAAAAATCGCCCCATTCATCGTTCAGCAAAACACCGTTGGTCTGAAATGCGTTTTCAATTCGCTTGCCGTTTGCATATTTGGCTTGCAGCGCGATAACGTTGCGGAAATAATCGACGCCCAGCAGCGTCGGCTCGCCGCCTTGCCATGCGAAGTGGATAACATCCGTATTCTGCTGCTGAATGTACTGCTGAATGTAGGACTCCAAAACGTCCGCCGGCATGGCCCACTTGGCGGTGTCGGGATAGAGAACTTCCTTCTCCAGGTAAAAACAATACTTGCAATCGAGATTGCAGATTGGACCGACGGGCTTGGTGAGAACGTGAAACGGAGCTGTGCTGATTGCTGCCATGGGTTATCCGGGTGGATTGGCGGCCTCTCGCGCGCCGACAGATCTAGTTCCCTTGTCTGCCGGCGATGGATGCCCACCTATTGGCATTGTAGACTGGAGCAGAAGCACTCCGGCGACCGCATAACTATCGCGACGTGGCGCGGTCGCTCAGCTTGAAACAGATTTGGAAGGCGGGAATCGCTCTGAAACTTCTGCTGGTTCGACACCTCTGGGGCGTTGACATCTCGAATGGTTTTGCCCCATATATTGCAGAGTGGCATGCGGAAGGCTACGAAGCCTTGGAAGTGCCTTTGTTCTATCTGCCCGACCGCAATCTCTTCCGCCGAACACTAAAAGAAGAAGATTTCGCGTGGATTCCGCAAGTCTTCAGCAACCAGTTCACTCCATCCGGAACGGTTACGGAGCATTTGCTCTCGCTGAAAAGCCAGATCGAGGAATGCCTCGATGACAATCCGCTGTTCATCAACAGCCATACCGGATCGGATGCGTGGAGCTATGCCGAAGCGGAAGATTTTTATGGCGCGGCGTTGGAGATGGAAAAGGCCCTTGGGGTGGTGCTTGCGCATGAAACGCATCGCTCGCGATACTTTGGAAATCCCTGGAACACCGAAAAAATTCTGCAGCGATTTCCGTCGTTAAAGCTGACCTGCGATTACAGCCACTGGGTCTGTGTTGCGGAACGGTTACTGCAGGACTGCGCCAGCATTTTGCATCTGAGTGCTGCCCACTGCTGGCATCTGCATGCCCGGGTTGGCCATGAGGAAGGACCGCAGGTTCCGGACCCGCGTGCGCCAGAGTGGGGCCAACACTTGAGCGCACACGAGGCATGGTGGCAGCAGATATGGAAGGCGCAAGCGAGCAGCGGCCGTGAAGTTTCCACGCTGACTCCGGAGTTCGGTCCGCCGCCGTATCTGCATACCATCCCATATACGCAGGCGCCGGTGGCGGACTTGAATGCGATTTGCAACTGGATGGCGCGGCGGCAGCGAGACCAATTCGGTACTCGCTGATAACATAGTGACGTTTGCTTCATCTGCGATTCCAGGTTCGGAGGACAATATGCGTATCGATCGTCGTCTTGGTTTTCTTGCTCTGCTGTTCACAGGGATTTTTGCGATCCTGCCGTCTGGCGTAAACGCCTACGCACAATCCGACGCACTGGCGGCCACGCCTCCCATGGGGTGGAATAGCTGGAACCATTTCGCCACCCGGGTGACCGACGCCGATGTGCGCGCCGCCGCGGATGCCCTGGTCGCAAGTGGAATGCGCGATGCCGGATATGTGTACGTGAATATTGACGACACCTGGGAAGGCCAGCGCGACGCCGAGGGGAACATTACATCCAACAGCAAATTCCCGGACATGAAAGCGCTGGCGGATTATGTTCACTCGAAAGGCTTGAAGCTTGGGATTTATTCTTCGCCTGGGCCGAAGACCTGCGCCGGATACCCAGGCAGCTATGGCCACGAGCAGCAAGATGCGAATACCTATGCGAAATGGGGCATCGATTATTTGAAGTATGACCTGTGCAGCTATGGCGGCATCATGAAAAAAGAAGCTCCCGGCGACCAACAGAAGCAGTGGGAGATGATGCAGACGGCCTACGAAAAAATGCACCAGGCGCTGCTGAACACGCACCGGCCCATCGTATTCAGCCTCTGCCAGTACGGCCTTGACGCGGTATGGAACTGGGGCCCGAAGGTGGGTGGGAATCTGTGGCGCACGACCGGCGACATCAATGACAGCTACGATCGTATGTCTGTCATTGGATTTGCGCAGGCTGGGCTTTCGAAATATGCGGCGCCCGGACATTGGAACGATCCCGACATGCTGGAAGTGGGCAACGGACACATGACGCCGGAGGAATACCGCACACATATGAGCCTGTGGGCCATTCTGGCCGCGCCACTGCTGGCGGGAAACGATCTAAGCCAAATGACCGACTCTACCGAGAGCATCCTGATGAACAAAGACGTGATCGCCGTCGATCAGGACCGTCTCGGCATCCAGGGAGATCGGGTCAGCGCTGTTGGGCCGTTTGAAGTATGGATGAAACCGCTCGAGGGCGGGGCCAAGGCGGTCGCGCTGTTCAACCGCAGCGAAGCGGAATATCAGATTACAGTGAACTTCAAGGATGTGGGCTTCAATGGCGCCGTACATGCGCTCGATTTGTGGTCACATCAGGATCTAGGCACGCTGCACGACTCTTATACTGCCATGGTTCCGAGGCACGGCGTCGTGATGCTTCGGCTTTCAAAGTAGATTGAGGCAATCACCACAGCTTGCCGGATCCTGCGTGCTCGCGAACCATTGCGATGTAACCTTTTGAGTCGAATTTTTTGCCGGTGGACGCTGCCGACATGTAGCGAATTTTTCCGAAGATGGGGCGATCGAACCAAGGACGGTCGAATTTTCCGACAATGGCCCAGGCGATCCCGGCGTACCCGCTGGGATCGCGCCCATCCAGTTCATATTTGTCATTCAACATCACTGCGCGGGCGAATGCTGTTGCCGGATCCGGCGACCACTCCAGAATTTTCTTTCCCCAGTACATGCGCATATAGTTATGCATCCATCCGAAGTGGACCATCTGCAATTGCGAAGCGTTCCATAGTTCATCGTGGGTTTCGCCGCGTTCCAACTGTTCCGGCGTATAGGTCCATTCTCGGCGGTCGCGCCCATGTTCCGCCAGGGACTGGCGCGCCCAGGGCTCGGCACACTCGGCAGAATCGTAGTTCGGTGTGTACTTTACGAAGTTGACTGCCAGCTCGCGCCATACGATCAGCTCATTGAAAAACGAATCGCGCGCCTTTGCGAGCGAAGGATGGTTCGCGGCTTCTTCGTCGGCAGCGAGCGCGATTTCTGCCGGCCCAATATGACCAAAGTGTAAATACGGAGAAAGCCGGCTGGAGCCATCTACCGTCGGCCGATTGCGCTGCTCGTCATAATCCGTCAGAAGGCGCTGCACGAAAAATTGCAACCGCTTGCGTGCTGCGCGCGACCCGCCGATAAACCCCTCCACGGGACCAACCGTTCGATCGAATTTCTTCCAGCCCGCGGTAATGTCGTCGGTCACCGGAAAGCTGTCGAATTGTTTCGGGCGCTTCCAGGGATGCTGCGCCTTGGAGTTTTTCAGCGGATGCAGGTAGTGCGGTAGCTCTTTATATAGTTTTGGCCGCAGCACGTAGGCTGCGTATTGCGCCTTGGGAAACAGGTTGCTCGGAACCACGACGTCCGCGTCGACCGTCCAGAATGGAATGCGAAGACGATTTGCAATCGCCCACCGCCATCGTTCCGGCTCGCGGCACGGATTTTCGTCGCCTATCAGAATGGCGGCATTCACCTCTTCCAGCAATTTGTCGAGTGAGTTGTCCGGCGGCCGTCGCACGACGAAAGATATGTTGCGCTCGGCAAGATCAGCTTCAATATCAGGCAGACCTTGATTCAGAAAAACGTAATGCCGCAGATTTGCGTTTGGAAAATTGGAGATGGCAGAAAAATATACCAGCAGCGGCAGGCCAAGTTCATTGGCAACGTTAACAGCGCAATCGACTGCGGCATTGTTCAGGCCTCGCTGCGCGCGCTGCATCCAATAAACGACGCATGCGCCGTCGGCCTTCGGGAGTCCGTCGCGACGAACCGTCACTCGAGGATCGACGGCGAATCCCTGCAGTGCTTTGGG
>JAJZDO010000917.1 GCA_021805955.1 Acidobacteriota bacterium | reverse complement strand
CGAACGCATCCGCACCCGCATCCTCATCGAAGGCGCTAACGGCCCCACCACCGCTGTCGCCGACGAAATCCTCGCCGAAAAAGGCGTTTTCGTCGTCCCCGATATTCTGGCCAACTCCGGCGGCGTTACTGCCAGTTATTTTGAATGGGTCCAGGACCGCATGGGTTACTTCTGGAACGAAGCTACCGTCATTGAGCGACTCGAAGAGATTCTCAGCTTCAGCTTTGACGATGTTGTCCGTTACGCGGAAACTCACGGCGTCAACAACCGCATCGCCGCCTACATGCTGGCGATTGACCGCGTCGCCTTCACCATCAAGCAACGCGGCATCTACGCCTGAAGCGGGCGCAACCCAGCGATGCAGAAACTCCGGCGCAGCTACCCGCTCGCCGGAGTTTTTTTGCGCACAATGTGGGCCGTGGCGCTGCGCGCACAAAGGTCCCCGGAATTGGCTCGCGGGCAAGTTCTCGGTATACTGAGTGATGTGCTACTACTGTTCCGGGGTAAACCCCGCTAGGTAGACGATCCGGGACACGACCCGTCCTGAGACCAGACGCAGCTCCCGCAAACCTGCAATCGGGCGCTCAACCACTCTGAAGTTGATCTCCAACGCGATCTGCGCATGTCCGAATTTGCGCTGATCGATAGTTCACACGAGATGGGACTGGCAAGTCCCGGCAACACCATTTCAGATTGCACCTGGAGCCTCGTATGCCACTCATCGAATCGCTGCTGCTGTTGCTTTTGCTATCCCGCGTCCTGGGCGAAATCGCGTCCCGTTTTGGTCAGCCATCGATGCTGGGGGAGATTGCAGCGGGCATTCTGCTCGGACCCTCCTGCCTTTCCTACATCCATTTCAGCCCAGAGATCAAGGCGATCTCCGACATCGGCGTCCTTCTTCTCGTCTTCATGGCGGGCATGGAGATGGATGTTTCAGCGCTCTGGAGCGCCTTTGCCGGCCGTGGCGCCTGGGTCAGCGCGGCTGGCTTCATCATTCCACTGCTCAGCGGAGTCGCTCTCGGCTTGGCATTTGGAATGGATCAGACGCGCATGATCTTTCTCGGTCTGTGCATCGCCATCACAGCCCTTCCGGTCAGCGTCCGCATTCTGATGGACCTGGGTAAGCTCCAGACCGAGGTTGGGCAGAAGATCATCTCGGCTGCCGTGGCCAACGACGTGGTTTCGCTTCTGATCCTCGGAGTCATTCTCGATCTTAAATCAGCACCGCCGGGCATCAGCAGATTTCTGGAGACGATCGGAATGTCCCTGGGAAAAGCCTTGCTGCTGATGCTCGTCGTTGCGAGCTTTGCAAGGATCATTCGTCGCTATTCGCCCACGCGTTTCATTCGCTCCGACGGCATCTTTCAGAAAGTTCTGGACCGGCTCAAAGGCGACGACAGCCGCTTTGCCATCGTCCTGCTGTTTGTAATTGCGTTTGCCAGCTTCTCGGAGTTTCTCGGTCTCGATTTCGTCGTCGGCGCCTTTTTCGGTTCCATGCTGCTCAGCCACGAAGCCATCGGCAGGAAGAACTTCACGCGCATCAAGGAAACAGCCTCGTCTGTCACCATGGGCTTCCTGGGGCCGGTCTTTTTTGCCGCGATTGGCCTCGAATTCAACGCCAGAACACTTCGGAACTGGCCCCTCGTCACATCGGTCCTGATCATCTCGCTTATTGGCAAAATTCTCGGCGGTTATATCGGCGGCCGCATGGCAAAACTGAACAACAATGAAAGCTGGGCGATCGGGATGGGCTTGAACGGGCGTGGCGTGATGGAGCTGGTGATCGCAAACATCGCGCTGACCAGTGGTTTCATTGGCCCGCAGTTGTTCACGATTCTCGTTCTGATGGCCGTCGCAACCACTTTTGTGACCCCGATCCTGCTGCGAGGAGCATTCAGCCGTCTGGAAGCTTGAACGCGTCCCGCATCAGGGCTTGAAATTGTCCATCCTGAATCACTGGTGTCCGGTTCGATGTTGAATAGATTCAGTTGGCTAGCGAAAGTCGGTTGGTAAATTCTGTGAAGAACTGGCTGAAGGGAGCATCAAATCTCGGTTTTCTCGAAGATTAATACCGACAGAATCTGTAGATAAGTTGTAGAGCGAGGCATCGAGTTTCAGTTCCTTCTTGACGATGGCGATCAGCACATCGGTGGCGATGGCACACCAGATTTGGCTTCTCACTGCGTTCTCGCTGGTGGCCAGAAAGCGCTAGATTCTCAGGTGCTGCTTGATCCATTTGAAGAACAGCTCGACCTGCCAGCGGCTTTTATAAAGCGCGGCGATGGTCAGTGCAGGCAATGCGGTGTTGTTGGTTAGAAACACCAGCGTCTTGCCCGTCGCTGGATCGTTGAAGCGAATGCGGCGAAGATGATCCGGGGAGTTCTCTGGCGAGTAGAAGCCGTTGAGCATGACGCGCTGGTCGTAGATGATTCCGCTGGCCCGGTCCAAGGGAAGCGAATACACGCGCCGCGCATCCATGTTCTCCTTGGCGCGTGTGACGCAAATGAGCCATACGCAATTCAAATCATGGACACCCTGAAATCGCTATAATCCATAGTTGGCAATGAGTTTGGCGGCGAAACAACTAAGTTAAACCGGACACCAGTGACCTGGACGCTGGGATTAATGGCGAATCCTGTATATACGGTATCCGCGGCACAATGTACGCAACCGCACCGGGATATGTTCCTACCGCCAAAACAGCAATCGCTTTTTGAGTGCATGTGG
>JAJZDO010001085.1 GCA_021805955.1 Acidobacteriota bacterium | reverse complement strand
TTTGATGGTGGCAACATCCATGGATCAACGTCTTCATCGTCAACATTGCTGATTCTGACACCGATTATGTCTCCGTGCTTTTGCGCCTCCAGGACCACTGCTTCAACGGCGTCAGCAGGCATCCTCTTCACGCTTGCCAGAAACTCCCATTGATTTGGATAGGGGCGGAACTCTGTATCGATAAAGACGCTGTTCCCGTTTGCGCGCGGTGCCTTTTGTAGCGGGAGAGCGATCAGATTGCCAAAACCGCCTTTGGGCATCGTGTCTTGGTTTGGAAAAAAGCGGTCATAGGAATCCAACCCTATCTGGTGGCGGGATTCCATTGTTCGAGTGAGAACTACACAGCCAAGTTTTCGCGCGATTGTGGCTGGAATTGCTCGCTCAAAAAATATCCACACATGGCCGCCATTTCCTGATCGCGAACGCTCCAATGCTGCTGAGACGTTGAGTTCGCGGCAGACTTCGAGAAATGCAATGGTGTCTTGCTGCCATGTCTTCTTGTCAAAATCGACCGCTAAGAACCAGCACGTCTCATCCTGTAGAAGCGGATAGAGTCCTACGGTATGCTCGCCAACAAGATGCGCGCGCACAACGTCATCAGTGAGCGGTCTGTAAGTTCGTGTTTGACGATCAACCTTCTTGCGATCTTCGGCTGTAGCACTCAGATAAGACTTCCAGTCGCGGTCTGCCTTGGGCATGTATCCAGTTCGACCGTCGGCATTCTCCCAACGAATGGCATATACATCGTCACGGCCACGGAACAGACTGCGAAACAGGGTGATTCGCTGTGCCGCAGTGCCCACTTTGGGGTTCGATTCAGAACCAGAGATTCTTGGGGGCGGGCCAGTGGAATTTGCAACCTCTGGGATTGGTATTCCATGCGTGATCAAGAGACTTCGCAGACGGAGGTTCTCCTCCTGCAATCGCTGCACTTCTTCGCCGGACATCTCAGAGCTTGGAAGTGAACCCTCGACTTTGTTCATACGGGATCTCCGCGCACATCGCCAATGCATTGGCAGCGAAATGATTACACATCGCAAGGTACATACCTTTGACAATCAGGTATGTGTAGCCGCGACCAGCTACAGCATCTGGAGTCATGGTGTCTTGTTGAGCGACCACTGCACTTGTCCGGCAATGAAGTTTGCGAAGGGGCGCACATCACTTTCGATGCTGGCATGATCAAGTGCGCTCAGGTATTCGGCGCGGTCATCGACACGGATCACTGTCCAAGGATAGCCGCCAGAGGCCAGCAGCACATTCATCAGAAAGCGCGCCATGCGGCCATTGCCGTCCGGATACGGATGAATATAGCCAAAGAGCCAGTGCCCAAGCACGGCGCGCACACACGGCTCTTGTTCACTCTCGATCAAATCCAACAAAGCAGGCATCGCATCCCTGACCGCTTCCCAGCGGGGTGGAACATAGCGGGAATTGCGCAAGTAAACGGCATCATTCCGATAGCCAGCTAAAGCCGACGCAGGAATCAAACCGGCGGCAACGCACGGTTCAAACAGTTCTCTATGCCATTCGCGGTGGTCTGTTCTTACTACAGCACCTGCATTCTTGCCTTCAAGAACCTGGAGCACGCTTGCCTTGACCTGTTGGAATGCTTGCCAGTAGCCACGCGCTGCAAGTGCATCGCGGTTGTGTTTGTCGGCCTCATTATGCTTGGGGTCCCATTGTCCAGAGATTACGCGCTCAATCAATTCCGGGCTTACGCGATAACCCTCAATCGACAACGAGTGATAGGCATCGTTTTTGTAAATGTCATCCACATGTGCGAGATATGCCTCGGCTTTGTCGGGCAATCCAGGCGGCGGCGGAAAGATTTCCAGCACGGCATCACGCGTAGAGGTCCATAGAGCCTGAATTCGGCTGACAACTGGAGCCTCCGTGAAGCGATTCGTGGCAAAGATGGTTTGTCCATTCGCGTATGGATCAGACTCGCGTACATCGTATCCGGCGCGCTTCATCGTGGATAGAATCTCGTCTGCCTGTTCCGCGCGACCGGCTCGGCGTAGCGCGCCAGCGAGACGGCCCGCGACGGCAGAATGACCGCCATCCAATAGAATGCGCAGAAGATTCGAAGTGTCTGTGATACGCGCAAGAACGACTTGGGTTTCCAAGGAATGATGACGGAAGAACGATTCCGGGACACGCACAAGCGCAGCTTCGGACGTAAAAAGTCGCAGGGCATCACGACGCGTCAATTGATTTTGTGGCGGCATTTTCGCCTGCTTCAGATCGTAGAGCGCAGTGCGAAAAGGAAGCGCGATTGTATTGTTGTGTCCCTTGCGACTGTAGACCGTGGCCTGAGTTGGAACAACCGTGTTTTCGGCATGAAGCAGCAGCGACTGTTCCGGCGAAAGATGCCAGTCTGCGCCGAATCGTTCATTGCAATACGCTGCGCAGAACTCCCAAAAGGATGCAAACCATGCGGTACTATCTCCAGGACGAGCGCCAGGGCTGGTCGACATAAGCCACCCTTTGACGACTGGCTGTAGAAAACCATTCTTCACCAGCCGGTCACGGTGAACGCGGCTCATCTGCCCGGCTTGAAAGACATGCTGTCCGTTCTGGTGCAATTCGCGGAGAACTTCGAGGGAAGCGGCGAGTTTTTCATTCGGAGTGGCCATAGCCTTCTGTACCCCTGCACGTTTATTGCGACGTGCGAATACAAGTTTATTATGACGTTCCAATGCAAGTCTATTGTGAAGTGATAGCG
>JAJZDO010000930.1 GCA_021805955.1 Acidobacteriota bacterium | reverse complement strand
AAGTACAAGCGCGCATTTTTTCTGGATTGGCGCGCTGCCGACCGGCTCAAGCGGGCATTACTGACCAAGATCGATTTTGTCTTGGATACCAACCGTCCTCAAGTCCCGAAGATGATCTCCGGTGAAGCGATGCGCGATGGACTGCGCATGGCCGTGCAAGGTCCTTTCCGGGTAGTTCCTTTCTTCGATCCAGGCCCATGGGGCGGCCATTGGATCGAGGAGGTCTGCGATCTGCCCCGGAACGTTCCCAACTATGCGTGGGCCTTTGATTGCGTTCCGGAAGAAAATAGCTTGTTGCTCGGATTTGGCAAGGCGCGCGTGGAGATTCCATCTCTCAACCTGGTTTACGCCCAGCCTCGAGAACTGCTCGGGGACAACATCTATGAGCGTTTTGGAGCGGAGTTCCCCATCCGATTCGATTTTCTCGACACGATGGGCGGCGGGAATCTCTCGCTGCAGGTCCATCCGCTCACCCAGTATGTACGGGAAAAATTCGGCCAGTTCTATACCCAGGACGAGAGCTATTACCTGCTGGACGCCAAAGACGATGCCTGCGTCTATCTGGGCTTGAAAGAAAACATCGACCCGGCAGCCATGATCCGTGACCTGAAGGCCGCGCATCAGGAGGGCGGCGAACCATTCAACGCGAACCTGTACGTGAATCGATGGCCGGCGAAGAAGCACGATCATTTCCTGATTCCGGCTGGGACGGTACACTGCTCCGGCCGCAACAGCATGGTGCTCGAGATCAGCGCCACTCCTTATATTTTTACGTTCAAGCTATGGGACTGGGGCCGCATGGGGCTGGATGGCCGGCCCCGGCCCATTCACCTGGAACGCGGCGTGGCGAACGTTCAGTGGGACCGCACGGCAGAGTGGGTGCGCCGTTCACTGATCAACCGCATCGAGCCGCTCTCGACTGGCGATGGCTGGCATGAGGAACGAACCGGGCTGCACGAATTCGAGTTAATTGAGACGCGCCGTCACTGGTTCACCGGTACCGTGCCCCATGACACTTGCGGCACCGTGAATGTTCTGAACCTAGTGGAGGGCCGGCAAGCCGTGGTCGAGAGTCCTACGAACGCATTCCCACGGTTTGTTGTTAATTACGCAGAGACGTTCATCGTTCCGGCCCAGGTAGGGCGGTATACGATCCGTCCCTGCGGCCCTGCCGAAGGAACGCAATGTGCGACCATCAAGGCCTTTATCCGTGCGCAGAGGTGAACTCATGATCGAATACAATCGTCGCAGTGGAGGCGATGAAGTGAAAGAACGGACGCAACCAGGAAGTGCTCCGTCGGACGCAAACGGGACCCCAGGAAAACCGCCGAACAAGCAGCAATCGCGTCTCACAACCATCCTGACCAAACTTCAGCAAACGGGAACGGTCACGGTCGATTCACTCAGCGAAGAGCTGGCTGTTTCCCCGGTGACGATTCGGCGCGACCTGGACCAACTGGCTGCAGATGGGCTTTTGCAACGTACCCATGGGGGTGCCGTATCCATTGAGCCGCTTTTCTACGAGCCATTCAAAAACGATCGCTCCTTCCAAGCCCAGCGTGAAAGATTTGCCGATGAAAAACGACGTATCGGTCGCGCGGCGGCTGCGCTGATCCAGCCCGGAGACACGATTGCCCTTTCGCCGGGCACCACCACCATCGAGGTCATCCGTGGACTGCCCTTGAACCAGAACATTACCGTGATCAGCAACACCGTAAATATTGCGATGGAACTCTCCAAACGGAAGGACGTGAATGTTTTCGTGACCGGCGGACACTTGCATGGAGACTGGTTTTCGCTGGTGGGACCCACGGCGACTGAAAGCCTGGAGAGCATGCTGGCCCATACCTTATTCCTGGGAGTCGATGGGATCGACGTGGAAATGGGAATGAGTTCTCTGAGCCCTGAAGAGGCGAATGTACTCGCGGCCATGACGAAAATCGCCCGACGCCGCATTGTTGTAGCCGACCACAGCAAGATTGGCGTGGTGGCAGGATGGCGTATCTGCCAGATCAAAGACCTGCACACTCTCATCACAGACACCGGCGCCACGGAAAAGATGGTTGAGCCGTTCCGCCGTTTTGGCATTCAAGTGATGCGGGTATGAACTGAAAAAATCTGCTCCGTTTGGCAGTCGTGGCACCGGACAGACCGTCGGCGCGAGATCCGCTACGGCCCTAATTTCGGCATGGGAACCTGAACGAAGTGTGGATAGTAAATACTGGTATTGGTCGCGAGTTTGGGGACATCCATGGTGTTACAGACGTAGGTGAAGTCCAGTTCGCCCGGCAATTCGAATTCCGGATGCTCCTTGCCCGCGTAACAGAATGTGTCTTTGTCGCGCTTGGGGCCCGGCAGCATTTCCGGAATGTGGTAAATCACCTGCGGCTCGCTCCACGGTCCAGTAATCGTGGGGGCTGACCGCAGGATCACTTTATCGGAGAAGCCGTGTGGGTCGAGCATCACCGCAAGCCACTTCTTCAGCTCAGGATGATAGCGAATGGACAGCTCCGTACTTCCCGTCTTCATTACCTGCTTAGCGTTGGCCGGATCAAATCCAGGTTGCCAACGGCCGTCCACCGTCAAATACTCAAGATGCTTCTTCGGGTCGTTGAGTCCCTTCAGCGGAATACGGGTAACCAGAAGGGGTCGACTGCCGGATTCATACAGTGCAAACAGGTAGACATACTTTCCGTCCACCACAGTTGTCGCGGAGGGATAGGCCTTGACCC
>JAJZDO010000765.1 GCA_021805955.1 Acidobacteriota bacterium | reverse complement strand
CAATCAAGCCTCCGCATTCGTCCCAAAAAAACTCTCCTCGGCCCCGGAAATTGAAAAAGCATTGCGCAGCGCTCCCAGGAAAGCGCTTCCCGGACTTCGTAGCTCCGCAACTGGCGGTGCAAGTTCGGGAAGCTCCGGAGGGTCCGGATTGGATCCACGAATTGAAGCTGGATGGCTATCGGATTCAAGCGCGCGTGGACCGCTCGCAGAAGGGCGCGCCGCCGGTCAAGCTGCTGACACGCAGCGGTCTGGACTGGACGCGCCGTATGCCCGATGTCGCGCAAGCCATGGCGGAAATGCCTGTGGAGAGCGGGCTTTTCGATGGAGAAGTCGTGGTCCTGGATGAAAATGGCGCGACAAGTTTTGCGCAATTGCAGGCTGCATTTCAAGGTGAAAGGAAGCAGACGCTGACCTTCTTCCTGTTCGACCTGCTCTATCTGGACGGGCACGATCTGCGGCAGCTGCCGCTTGAAAAAAGAAAAGAGGCATTGTCGGTTTTGCTCCATTCCGCGCGCGAACAAAATGGGGAAGACAGCGTCATCCGCCTGAGCGAACATCTGGGGCAGCGGGGAGGCGAAATCTTTAAAAAGGCATGTCAGTTGGGAGCGGAAGGGATTGTCTCCAAAAAAATGTCCTCGCCATATTCTTCCGGTAGGAATTCAAACTGGCTGAAGATCAAATGCATTCGTCAGCAGGAGTTCGTCATCGGCGGATTTACTCCGCCATCGAAGAGCGGTGTCGGGATCGGCGCACTTTTATTGGGACACTACCAGGACGGGAAACTCGTCTATGCCGGCCGCACCGGCACCGGTTTCACAGAGAAGGCGCGAAGGGACACGCGCGCGATGCTCGATAAAATCGAGCAGAAGCAATCCCCCTTCGTTGCAGTACCGGGAG
This sequence comes from Acidobacteriota bacterium, assembly GCA_021805955.1. The sequence goes on along the minus strand of JAJZDO010000765.1, from coordinate 1,836 downwards.
ACGGCGCACGCGAAGCTATTTGGGTGCAGCCGAAGTACGTCTGCGAAGTAGCGTTCGCCACTTGGACTGCCGACAATCTGGTGCGCCAGGCGTCGTTCCAGGGACTGCGGGAGGACAAACCGGCCAAAGAGGTGAAGCGGGAAATTCCCGTCACGCTGGACGAAACCGCCAATAGCAATCGGAAAAATCGTGCTGCGACAACTAGCGCGAAACGAGTGAATAAGTCGACTTCTACGCAGGCTCCAGATGAAAAAAAAGCAGCCAAGACTGCACCCGCCGACAAACCCTTCCCCATTCCTCTGACCCATCCTGACAAACAGGTCGATGAAGAGTCCGGGCTGACCAAGCGCGCCCTCGCCGATTATTTCTGGGCCATTCGCGGCCATCTATTGCCGCAGATTGCGGACCGTCCATTGAGCATCGTTCGCTGCCCGGAGGGAAGCACCAGGCCGTGCTTTTTCCAGAAGCATGTCACCGGCAATCTGCCGAAGGGGATTGAGGGCATTGAAATTCGCGGTCGCAGAAGCGGCGTGGTCGAAAACTACATTACGTTGTCCACGCCGCTCGGCCTGGCGGGACTCGCGCAAATGGGAGTGCTTGAAATTCATCCCTGGGGTTCGAGCAATTCCGACATTGAAAAACCGGACCGAATCGTCTTCGATCTGGATCCGGATGAAGCGATCGGTTGGAAAACGCTGGCGGAGAGCGCGCGCGAAGTTCGCGAACGGCTGCGCCAATGCAAGTTGGAAAGTTTTCTGAAGACGACCGGGGGGAAGGGATTGCATATCGTCGCTCCCATACAGCCGAAGTACGAATGGCCTGTGGTCAAGCAATTCGCCCATGCAATCGCCGGCCAGATGGAAGCGGAAAATCGACGGCTCTACTTGATCAAAATGACCAAAGCAGCTCGTAAAGGAAAAATTTTCGTCGATTATCTCCGTAACGATCGGGGCGCGACCTCGGTCGCCGCTTACTCTCCGCGTGCGCGCCATGGCGCTCCGGTGGCCGTTCCGCTCGAGTGGAAGGAACTCGATGGGCCGAAGGTGCCGCGCTTTCTGGTGGCGAATTTTGTGGATTGGAAAGGGCGACTCGAGCATGACCCATGGAAGTCTATGGAAGGCAAAAAGCAGGCACTCAGTAGGAGTGTTTTGAGTAAGCTCGGAATCGCGATCGAGGAATAGGCCAGCGTCCTAAAAGCGGATCGATTGTTGGTCCGCTCTTCGGCAAAACCTGCGGCTCGAGTTATCTGGCAAGGTCCCTGCTCGCCGATGATCAGACGACGCGAAGCAGCAGCAGAATAATAAGAATCAGCAGGATGAGACCTATACCTCCGCTGGGATAAACCCCCCAGCCGCGGCTGTACGGCCAAGCCGGAATAACGCCAATCAGTAGCAGAACAAGGATAATAAGAATGATCGTCATAATCGTAGGCACTCCCTCGTAATTTTACCTATCGATTTATCCGCGCCAAGGGCGAGGAATCGAATAGTTTGCTTCCAGGTTAACTATGCAATTCTCAGTAGAACATCCGAGTAAAGAGATACATGGAACCGGACATTGGATGCCAGAGTACCGACAATTATTTCTCCCCAGGTTGAATCATTACTTTTTTCAGGTCATGTTGGCATCGTTCGGGGCGGATGGATTGATTTTTCCTTCTTTTGTCTCAGGAGTGGACCCGGTAACGGAGGTATCTCCGGGGCCTGCGGTCGAAGGATTTTCCCCATCGTAGCCGGAAGGTGTTGTCCCCGCACCCCGCAGGTCCTTATGGCTTTCCACCTTATCTTTTTCACTGTTCATATATTTCGTCTTTTCCGCCGATACCAGTCCTTGATC
>JAJZDO010000624.1 GCA_021805955.1 Acidobacteriota bacterium | reverse complement strand
TGGCGCGATATCTGTTGCAGAGTTCTTCGTGTACGGACCGGTATGCTTCGGCCTGAAAGTACTTGCAGACGCTCCAGGTACGCGGGGTACAGCTCCAGACTGCGGAGCGACAGGGGCAGCAATGACGGGGGATTTTCGGGATCGCTTGCAGCCAACATGCCTCCCGCCGCCCATGACGCCGACCGCATGGCCCGATGCCTTTCCAGCACAATGACAGAAAGTCCGCGCTGGCGCAGTTCCAATCCCAGCGACAGGCCAACGATGCCTCCGCCTGCAATCACGACGTCGCCGATGGATGCTCTGCCCATGCACATCATTGTAAGAGCCTACGATTTGTGAAAGATTTGAGTGTGCTGTTCACACGATGAATGTGAGCTTCATCACGTAGCGGATGGAAGTACGTTCTATGCCCAAGGAGCCTTCTTCGCATGCGGGAAGACAATTTTTACGGAGATGAGGAGCGATCTCCATCGGGTTTCCTGCTGCTGCTGGCCGGTCTCGGTTTCCTGCTCGCGCTGACCGGCCTGGCTTTGATCTACCTGCTGCAAAATCGATTGTCCGCAGTGGAGCAAGAGCTTCGGCAGGAGCAAAAGCACAATATACGGCTGCTGGCGGAGCAGGCCGAGACACGCCGGGACTTGCGCGCCACCAGCGATGCTTTTGGAGAGAAGGTCGGCATTACGCAGCGCCAGATCGAACAGAGGGCGCAGGAACTGCTGCGCCAGCAGCAGGCCGCAACCAACCATCTGGCCAGACAGCAGGCCGAGATACGCCGGCAGGTGGGCAGCGTGACCACTGCGGTTTCAAGCGTCAAGACGGATGTCGGCGGGGTGAAACAGGACGTCGCCACCAATACGAGAGACGTGGCCACGACGCGTAAGGAGCTTGCCAGCACCGAAGAGCGACTTCATGCAGTTATCGGCGACATGGGTGTACAAAGCGGATTGATCGCAAAGAACGGTGAAGAGCTGGAATATCTGAAACACCTGGGCGACCGCAACTACTTCGAATTCACCCTGCACAAGGGCAAGCCGCCGCTCAGCGTCTCGTCCATCAAGCTTCAGCTTCACAAGGCGGACACGAAACACTCGCGCTACACGCTGGACGTTCTGGCAGACGATAAAAAACTGGAGAAGAAAAATCGCGAACTCGACGAGCCGCTGCAGTTCTACACAGGCAAGCAGCCCGCGCTGTTTGAAATTGTGGTGAATCAGATCGGAAAAAATGAGGTCTCCGGATACCTGTCAACACCGAAGAGTGCAGCGCCGACTGGACCGTAGCAGAAGGAGATGGTTCGGAGCGAAACCCCAGAGCACTCTTCTATCGGGGTAAAGCGCAGATTCAAATTATTCGTCATCCTGAGCGAAGCGAAGGACCTCTGCATTACAGAAGAAGAGCCAATGCATAGATTCTTCGCTTCGCTCAGAATGACGCATTACTCTCTACAGCAATCGTTGAACAACGCTATTGCAGCGGAAGGACCAAGGACTGGCCGTTCTCAAAGCTGACCACAAGCTGCGATCTTTTGTGCTGGTCCCATTGCTGTTTCGACCAGGGATAGCTGAAGACAACCAGTCCCTCTGCGGACTGGCCGGGCGGAATCACCTGATGCCGCGACAGCAACTGCATACGCACGGCGGCCAAATCCGGAAATCTCTGAAACAGCCGGTCGATGTCTTCCGGCAGCGCCGCGGGGCTCTGGTTGTCTGCTTCATCCAAACGCACATTGGAGACGATGTCGAAGACGGTGAGCGGCTTCTGACTGATGTTCGTCACCCGCGCCTGCACCAGCAGAATGGTTTCATCCTGCTCGGCGACCGCACCGGCCATGCCCGGCTGGTCGGGCGCAACTCCGGGATCGACCTGTACTGGATACACCACCTGGCGCAGGACCGTTCCGGACGCATCCGGTTTGGACCGTCCGAAGTGCGCGAAAAGCATGCCCGCGATCGCCAGCCCAACGATGACAACGATGGCGGGAACCAGCAGCGAACGCAGGCCGCCGGGAGGGTCTACCTGCACCAGCTCTGGCGCATTCACATTCAACGGAGAGGAGGCCGGGGAATTCATGCTGCAAGAAGTGTACTCGGAATCCGTTAAAAACGGACACAAAGTTATGCGGGCCGCGATCTAAGTTGGCGCATCAAGTCCTCCGCCGGGAGGGTGTTCAGAACGTCTTCCGCGCGAAGCCAGGCACGCCGCAACTGCCGGACTCCATAGCGCATCTTGTCGAAATGCGAGGTGTGGTGGGCATCGGTATTGACGACGATTTTGCAGCCAAGCTCCCTGGCCCGCCGCAGGTTGCGGTCGTTCAGGTCCAGGCGGTCCGGATAAGCGTTGTGCTCCACCGCGACCCCCAGTTCCGCGCTGCGGCGCAGGACAGCATCCAGATCGAACACGTAAGGCTCCCGCCGCAGCAGCAGTCTGCCGGTGGGGTGTCCCAATACGCTCACAAAGGGATTTTCAATCGCCCGCAGAATCCGCGCGGTCATTTCTTCCGCAGGCTGGTTGAAGTAGGAATGCACGCTGGCCACGACGACATCCATCTGCGCCAGAACGCTGTCGGAGAGGTCAAGTTCTCCATCGACCAGAATATCGACTTCAATTCCCGTGAATATTTTGATGCGGCCTTCCATCTCGCGATCGACGACACGGATGCGCTCCACATGTCGGAGAGCGCGCTCGTCGTCCAGACCATTGGTCATGGCCAGGTTTTTCGAGTGGTCGGTAATGGCC
>JAJZDO010000857.1 GCA_021805955.1 Acidobacteriota bacterium | reverse complement strand
CAATTCCGAGCAGGTGCTTACGATCCGTAACCTCTTCCACTTCGGTGATCTCGAAGATCAGACGATCCGTGGAAAATCGCATCGTCGCCGCCATGCGCAGCGTGAGCTGAATGCAGGCGGCAGGGCTGTAGACAGCGCCTGGCATAAAATTGATCGAAAGCTTCGCGCCGGTAGCGACCAGACCGAGCCGCGATGCCAGTTCAATGGCCTTAACGCGGCAGCTCTGGTCAAATGCATATCGATTCTCCGCATTCACCTGGCTCAGAATGGATCCAGCGGACTCCTTCTGCAGACCCCGCACAAGCGCTTCGTAGGCGAAGATCGTCTGCTTGCGACATCTACAATCGGCTGGAAGGCCATTGAAATCGGAATTGGCTGTGCTACGCCAACCTTACATGCCTCACAGCGGACAGGATTTTGCCTTTCCACCTTCAACATTGGAGAACCACCTTCTGCATGACCTCATCCGCGAACAACTTTCATGCATCCTCATCGACCGAAGCCATTCGTTAGGATAGAGACTCGCTGTGGAAAGTTGTTCTGCAAATGCAATTCATTTCAGGATTCCGCAAAATCTCCCAAACAAAAACACTCAACTGGTTCAGGTAGACATGCTCCCGCCTTCGCTCCCTTTGTGTTCCAGTGCGTCCAGGATGAGCGGCGGAAGCTGACTCACGTTGCCGGCTCCCAGCGTGAGGATCAGGTCTCCGGGGCGCGCGATGCGGACGGCAATTGCGGTGGCTTCGGAGAAATCGGAGGCAAACACTGCCTGCGGCCGATGGATGCGCGAGGCCAGCATCTCTGCGTCGGCGCCTGGAATCGCCTCTTCGCTTGCGGCGTAGATCGGCAGCACGGTCACTGAATCCGCCAGAGCAAAGGCTGTGCAGAACTCTGCCATCAGGTCGCGCGTACGGGTGTACCGATGCGGCTGAAAGACCACATGCACTCGCGCGTAGCCGCATTCCCGGGCTGCAGCCAGCGTAGCAGCGATCTCGGTCGGGTGGTGGCCATAGTCATCCACCACTGCAACGCCCTGCGCCCGGCCGCGCAACTGGAATCGCCGATCGACGCCGCGAAAACTTTCCAACCCCTGCACGATCTGCGCCTCGGGAATCTCCAACTGACAACCCACAGCCACGGCCGCCGTGGCATTCAGGATGTTGTGCCGACCCGGCACCCGCAACGCAAACGGACCCAGCGCACCGCCAGCCGTAACAACGCGGAAGCGGCTGAACTCGCCCGTGCTGCCGCTTTGGCCCAGAATCTCCAGTCTGAAATCGGCTTTGGCATCCTCACCGTATGTAAAGACGCGACGGCACGCACGCGGCAGAATGGCAGCCAGCCGTGAGTCATCCACACATGCCGTCACCGCACCATAAAACGGAACCTTATCCATAAAGGAGAGAAAGGCAAACTCGACGTCTGCCATGTCGCGATAACAGTCCATGTGTTCGCGATCCAGATTGGTGACAACGGCAAGGATCGGGGAAAGTTTCAGAAAAGAGCGGTCGCTTTCGTCGGCCTCGGCCACGAGATACTGCGAATTGCCAAGACGTGCGTTGGAGCCGAGCGCATCGACACGCCCACCGACCACGACCGTCGGGTCTAGCCCGCCCGCTGCGAGAACGGAGGCCACCATCGAGGTGGTCGTCGTCTTGCCATGCATGCCCGCAACAGCGATGCCGTACTTGAGGCGCATCAACTCGGCCAGCATCTCCGCACGCTGGATGACGGGAATACGGCGTTCCTGCGCTTCGACGACTTCGGGATTGGCGGAGCTGACCGCGGAACTCGTGACGACGACCCCTGCGTCCCCCAACTGATTCCGCGCATGCCCTGCAAAGACAGTTGCGCCAAGCGTCTCCAAGCGATCCGTAATGGCGCTTCGCTTCAGGTCAGAGCCGGAGACGCGTAGCCCCAGATTCAGCAGAATCTCGGCGATTCCGCTCATCCCGATGCCGCCAATCCCAATGAAGTGAATATGTTGTTTCTGAATGAACATCGATAGCCTGCGAGAAGTCCAGTTCAGAGTAACAAACGGATAGCCCAATCGAGGATTCGGGCTGCGCGCAGGCCACTCAGGCAGGCCGCGAAACGCGGGCCACCGGTGCCGAGGGCCGCGCCGCTATTGGATAAATCTCCATGTCCACGCCGACGATCTCCGTGCCGCAGTCCAGATTCTGACTTCGCGTGCACTGACACAGCTCGGTCAGCCGCATGTGACCTGCCTGGCTCAGATCCAGACCAACGGCGACCAGAACAGTGTAGATCTCGATGCATTGCCGACGCTCGAATTCGAAGAGCATGTTAATCATGCCGGACTCATCGGCTCCGCGACTCAGCACCCAGCCTCCGCAACCCAGGATGGCGCCTGTCAGCGTCTGAATCAGCCGCTGTGGCTCTTCCGTGGTGACTGCCTTGACTTGCAGCGCCCAGAGTTCTTTCGTGTTTTCCTGGATCCAAGGCTGCATTTGTTGGCTCCGAGCGTGTTCCTCCTTATATCGACCCCCCTTTGCACAACGCGAAAACTGTCGCAGACTGGAACGAAACTGGTTGATTCGGCGACAAATGCGATGCATCGACGCAAAAAGCAGGAACGCGGCGCATGAAGCGCGCACCGGATCGAGTAGCACGTCTCCCATCCTCGACCGCATTCCCAGCTGTGATAGCCTGCGGATCAGCATGATCGTGGGCACTGGCATCGACGTCATCGAGTTACAACGCATGTCTTGGCAATTCGCA
>JAJZDO010000218.1 GCA_021805955.1 Acidobacteriota bacterium | reverse complement strand
ACATTGCGACTGCCGGCAAGAGCGGTGTGCACTACTTTGAAAACCTGATGGTCAATCAAGTTCCCAGCGCACAACGGGAGAAGGAAATCATACTCAATAAGGATTGGCCTTTCCCAGGAGAGGGCACGGAAGTTCCGCAAGAGAACGGTCCGAAGTAAAAGTACAGTCAATGAATCGACGAGACGGACGGAGGGGCTGCTCACACTACACGAGTGAACAGCCCCTCCGCGTAAGAAGTACCGGATCAAGGTATGGTGCATCTATTCCTGAAGATCGGTTCATCGTAGGACCATGCCAACACAAACTCTGCAACAGATCGTCCAACAATGCGCGCGGGAAACGGGTTTTCACCTCGGCGCGATTGCTCCCGCCGGGCCCAGCGGTTCGACCACAGGCACTGCGCCGGGCGATGGCGAGAATTTCGAGCCGCAAATAGAACAAACATTTCCGGAGCTGGCGACCTTCGCCCAGTGGGTTGCAGAGGGTCACGCAGGAGAGATGGAATACCTGAAGCGACGGGATGCAGAGGGTCGTCTGCTGCGGTCGTCCGTGCTGGTGCCTTTTCCCTGGGCGCGTTCGGTCATCGTATGCGCAGTGAATTACAACAGCGACCAGCCATATTCCATCGAACATAAGGCCGAACGGACGAAGGAAAATTTGGGGTGGATTGCGCGGTATGCATGGTCTGGACGTTCGCAGAATACTGCGGCGGAGCAGGGGCCGGCCTTTACGCAGAACAGCGCCGGCGCTGCGTTGCCACAACTCGCTCCTACGGATTATCACTCCGTGATGCGGACGCGGCTTGAAACCCTATGTGCTGCCCTCAAGTCCAAACTGGGAGAATTCGAATCGCGCTGTTTTGTCGATACCGGACCGCTGGTGGAACGGGTGTATGCCAAATACGCCGGGCTGGGATGGCAGGGGAAGAACACATGTCTCATTCACGAATCGCTGGGTTCGTGGTTCTTCCTGGGCGTCATTCTTACTTCGCTTGAATTGGGACGAGACGAGAGGGTGCAGCCGATGCCGGACCGCTGCGGCAGCTGCACGCGGTGTATCGATGCGTGTCCGACAGCGGCGCTGGTACCGTACAGGATGGACGCTTCGCGGTGCATTGCGTACCTTACGATTGAGAAACGCGGAGCCATTCCGGAAGACCTGGAAGCCAAGATGGGAAGAAATGTTTTTGGCTGCGATATCTGCCAGGAGGTCTGCCCATGGAATCGTCGCGCGCCGGTAACAGACTGGCCTGAGCTGCAGCCGCGACCGGAACTGGTCAATCCCGCGCTGGATTGGCTGGCAGCTTTGAACAACGACGAGTACCGCCAGATATTTCGCGGCTCCCCAGTCGAGCGCGCGAAGCATTGCGGCTTGCAGCGCAATGTAGAAATTGCGCAGAACAATGCGAAGCGTGAAATCGGTGCGGATCCCGCCCGAATGAAGCCGGACATCGCAGCGGACGAAACCCTATCGCATCCGGAAGGTCACCGACCAAACCAAAGATGATGCAAGCGACTCCATTTCCTTCTGTCGGGACAACGGCGACGTCAGTGGCAACCTAAATTCACGATGCCTGATTGCGGACGACGTTGGTCGCGTTGAGCCCTTTCGGACCCTGCTGACATTCAAAATCAACCGCGTCGCCTTCGTTCAATGTTTTGAATCCATTTTCCTGAATAGCGGAAAAATGTACGAAGACATCTTCGCCTGTAGAGCGCTGAATGAACCCGTAGCCTTTGGCGCCGCTAAACCACTTCACCACACCATGTTCTGTCACAAATACGTCCTTTCGTTCGTGCTCTTCGGTCAGGCGCCTACAGGGGAAACGATGGATGGAGGCGAGCCTTGCGACCAGATTTGCCCAGTGTTCCCAGCAGCATTCCCCAGTGCCGCGGATCGTCTCCAGTCGAAGAACCTTCCATGCTCAGTTGGAGAGAGAATCTGGCATTGTTATGGCAGGAAATGTCACGAAACGCAAGAGAAATCTTTTGCAAGCAGTTGATTTGATTGAGTCCGCTGCTGAATCGCAGCAGAATGAACCAACCAAGATACCCCCGCCGCTGCCGCTCGCACCCCATCATGGACAAGCTATAGTCAAACCAGCAGGTGTAACTCGAGGGTCGATGTTATACGCCTGCCATGTCTACGAATGCTGACGATACGGCCACAATCCGATTCCTCCGACTCCATCGCCATTCAGCTTGAAAAAGAGGTCCAAGAGTCGCACCTGATGTCCCTGGCTCGCTACCTTTCGCGGACCGCGGTGCATACCTACGCCTTCAGCGTGGCGGCGAATGCCATCCTGTCGCTGTTTCCGTTTATCGTATTGATGCTGACCATTGCGCATCGCTTTCTGCACTCGCCGCAAATGGTCGAAGTGATTGCTAGTATGTTGCATGCGCTGCTCCCTACGGGGCAGGACTTCGTCGTACGCAACATGGTGTTTCTTGTGTACTCGCAGAAGCGTGTCGCTGTGGTATCGGTCTTGATGCTGCTGGTTTCATCGACCGGTGTCTTTCTGCCGCTGGAAGTGGCGCTCAACCAGGTGTGGGGTGTCGCGGAGAACCGTTCGTACTGGCGAAATCAGTTGATTTCCTTCAGCCTCGCCTTTATGGTCGGCATTCTATCTTTACTCTCGATCGCCATATCGGCGTCGCACGAAACGCTGCTGGAGATGATGTTTTTTGGCCATACAACCAGTCCGGCATTTCATTTTTTGCAGCGGACACTTCTCAAGATCCTC
>JAJZDO010001013.1 GCA_021805955.1 Acidobacteriota bacterium | reverse complement strand
CATTCGCCGAGTCGGCACGCTCTGCGTGGATAAGCGAACGCTTTGCCGCGATCGGACTGGAAGAGATTACGACGGATGAAGCAGGCAATGTTTTGGCGCGCTTTCCGTCGGCGATTCAGGCAGGCAGAACCGCTGGCACGATACTGCTGTCGGCGCATCTGGACACAGTATTCCCCATCGAAACTCCGCTCCAACCGGTTTTGCGCGGGGATCGGCTGGAAGCACCGGGAGCATGTGACAATGCGGCGGGCGTAATCGGAATGCTCGCGCTCGCGCAGGCTATGCTGGTGGCCGGGATCAAACCTGCCACGGACTTGTGGCTGGTGGGCAATGTGGGCGAGGAGGGGGAAGGAGATCTGCGCGGAGTGCGTCATCTCTACAGCCATGCGCCGTTTCGCGAGCACATCGTCGGCCACATTGTGCTGGACGGAGCGGGAGCGGAATCCGCCGTGACGCAGGCGTTGGGCAGCAGACGGTTTCAGGTGCGTCTGACCGGTCCGGGTGGACACAGCTTCACCGACGCAGGGACGGCAAATCCGATTCTGGCTCTGAGCGATGCGATGATGCGCCTGGCTGCAACGGTGGCTGAGGATGAGAAGACCCGCACGACGTTCAATGTGGGAACGATCAGCGGAGGAACCAGCGTGAACAGCATTCCGGAATCGGCGACGGCGTCAGTGGATTTTCGTTCAACCGAGATGACCGAGTTGGTACGGATGGAGGCAGCACTGCATCGGGCTGTAGAGGACGCCGTCGAAAGTGCCAACATTGCCGCCGATGCCCATGCGCAGCGAAAGAACACAAGCTTCGAACCACTACGTGCAGCCATCGACAAGATCGGAGATCGTCCGACGGGGCGTTTACCAGAGTCCTCAGCACTGCAGGAGACGCTGCGAGCAGTGGACAGACACCTGCACCTGCACACGGATCTGAGGCTGGGATCGACGGACGCGAACTGGCCGCTTTCGCTGGGCGTTCCGTCGCTTTCGATGGGAGCAGGTGGGGATGGCGGCGCGGCTCACACCCGCGCAGAATGGTACAGCGGCGCAAATCGAACGCTGGGACTGAAGCGCGTGCTTTTGCTGGTGCTTGCGATGCTGGAAGAAGCAGCAAACCCGCTGGAATCCTGACAGCGCGCAGGAGGAACGTTCAAGCGCGCATGCGCGGGTCCATCCAGCGATAAGCGATGTCGGTTATCAGATTCACCAGAACGTAACTGAGGCCGATGCAGAGAAGCGAACCCTGCACCAGCGCATAATCGCGTGAAGAGATTGCAGTGACAACGAGGCGACCGAGACCCGGCCAACTGAAGATGGTCTCTGTGACGATGGCCCCGGCGAGCAGCGCGCCAAATTGCAGTCCCAGAACCGTGACGACAGGAACCAGGGCATTGCGCAACGCGTGGCCGTAGACGACGCGACGCTCGCTCAGACCCTTGGCCCGCGCCGTGCGCACATAGTCCTGATTCAGCTCCTCGAGCATGGACGAGCGTACGACGCGCGTGAGAATGGCAGCCAACGAAGCACCCATGCCAAAAGCCGGCAGGATTAGATAAGGCCAGTTTTCCGGGCGCCAGAGACTGCCGTCGCCCGCGCCGGAGACCGGTAGCCAGCCAAGACGAATCGAAAACAGCAGAATGAGCAGCGGCGCAAGCGCGAAGGCCGGAACCGAGAGACCGGTGAGGCTGATGAGACCAACACATTGGTCCAGATAACTGCCTCGACGAACGGCTGCAAGTACGCCCGCTGGAATGGCCAGAAGAACCGCAACGAAGAGTGCGCAGAAGGTGAGCGCGAGCGTGTAGGGATAACGCGTGAGGATGAGATGGAGAACCGAATCGTGCAGATGAATAGACTGGCCGAAATTGCCATGCAAGACGTTGCGCCAATAATGAAGGTACTGCGTCCAGAGTGGCTGGTCGAGTCCGTACTGATGTCGCAGACGCGCAAGATCCGCCGCCGTTGCGCTGTCTCCGAGCATCTGCTGCACAGGATCGCCAGGGACCAGATGAATAAGCAGAAAAACGATGGAGACAACCAGCCAGATGACGGGCAGCGCACTCAGCAGGCGAAGGAAAACGGATTTCATAGATGGATTCACGATACACGGTCATTGGCAGGATGAATTGCGTTTGCTCACAATCCAACAACAACTTCAGGCCAAATACCGTGTCTACCCAAGACAAGAGTGACAAGAGTAGAGATCCGGGGAGAAATTCCGATGAAGCGACTATGGATTGCAGCTCCGGTACTTATGCTTGCGATGGCTCCGTTCCGTGGAATGGCTCAGCGCATCCCTTCTGTTGCTGATTACAATGTGGCAGAAGATGGTCCAATTCCGCCGGAGCTGGCGCATCCAGGAACGATCTTTATTTCCAACGGCAACTCTTTCTTCGCCCCGTTCACCTGGTACTACCATGGCGATACATCCCTCGCGTATGTAGAGTTCTATCAAGCTCTGAAAGCAAGTGGAGCGTACCATCTGGTGTCTCAACCGGATCAAGCTGATCTTGTTGTGGTGGTGACGACAGGAGGAGCCATTTCACCGGCGGGCAACTCCTATTTGACCGCATCGAGCGATCTGCACCTGCAGATCATTGACCGAAGAACGAATATTCCTATTTGGGCAATGGATCAACCAGTCTTTTTCGCATTCCGCCATAAGAATCGGAATCGCAATTATGAACGCGCGATGGTCCGGCTGATCGGACAATTCGAAGCGTTCACGGGAGTAAAGGCCAGCCCGCC
>JAJZDO010001058.1 GCA_021805955.1 Acidobacteriota bacterium | reverse complement strand
ACCGCAACAGTTGAAGTTGTAACTCGCCTGCACCCCTGCATACTCCAGCGAGTGCAAATTTACGTCCAAGCCGCCATCGCCCGCGGCACTGAATCCAGGCTTGGTGGTTGTGCCATAGCCCAGCAGCACCTGCAGTTGATTGTAGTTGGTGACGGAAACCGGCTGCCCCGCTGCGGCAATGCTTTCTGCTGGTGCATTCATCAGCGCATGACCAACGCTGGTAAAAAAATTTCCATGTTTGTAGTTGGCAAAGGCATTGCTCGCGGCGATCCGGCCCGCCTTCAGGTCATACTCCAAATCCCATTCAATGTCGGTATTTTCTGTGCTGCGCATCCGCAGGCGCGAAACCACAGGCGAAGTGTGACGCGGCGCAGTAACGTAAGCGATGGAACTGAAGTCCAGCGTGCTGGTAAAAATGTTCCGTCGTCCAGAAAGAACCGCATTGCCAAAGGTCGGATCAAAGAAGTACTTCTGCGCAACAAACCAACTGAGCCACTCCTGCGTGTCGCCTTCGCACATGGGTGTGGGCGTGCTGAGATCGACGGTCTGTTTTTTCTGTTGTGTCGAATTCGCACCGTCTTTTTCCCGCGCGTACTCCACGGCCAACTCGTCCGGCTTGCAGGCATGAGGGCGCACAGCTTTTGCAAAAATCCGCTGCGTCAGACCATATTCCATCTCGTTCGTGTCACTGTAAATGTCGCGTGCATCAAATCGCTCGACGTTGTTGAAGTTGTCCACTCCGGTTACGTTGCGATACTCCGCCTCTGGCGCGATGGTGTGCCGTAGAGCCACGCCGAAGTGTTTCGCCAGAAATTGCGAATTGAAATCCCGCTCCAGCACAGGCGTGCGCATCTGCACATCGGTTTCGACTGCCTTACGATTGATGCCCAAGTTTGTCTGCGTCGGCGTTGTCGGGCCAGGCGTTTGACTGTTGCTGTAGCCAGTATCGCGCAAGCCCACCTCTGGACGTAGCAGCCAGCCGTGTCCCGTCAGTGGCAAGGCGAGATGCGGATAAAAATCTTCGCGGCCCGACGATTGTTTGTCCCCGGCTCCCGGCGCGGATCGTGAGAGTAAACCCATGGATGCTTCCCCGCCGCCGAAGAGTCGCGTGCCGCCGAGTTGCTGATCCGCGGTGTCCAACTCCAAATTGGGCAGATGCAGAATGCGCACCTCATCGCCCGGCGTATCACTCAAATAATTCTGGTAGCGCTCCAGCTCCAAGCTGGCTGCCGTGCCGCGTGCTTGGTGCGTAAGAAATGCCCACGACTTGACCTCCGACGAAACAGCCAGCGCGAAGTTCTCTGCAAATACTTGTCGATATACGTAGGAGCTTAAGTATTCTGCATCCACCACTGCGCGCACGCTCGTGTCCAAGTCGCGACGCCCAGTAACGATTGTGTCTTGTCCTCCCTGATTGACGCGTTGCGGTCCATAGCCGCGATCCTCCAAGCCGTCATAGTATCCGTGCAAAAAATCTTCACCGCGACCTTTGTATCGGTATTCCGCGCTCTGCTCCCAACCGCGCATGGAGTAGTACTGCAGGCCCACCATCAGATCTGAGCTGCGATTGATGGCCCAATAATAGAAGCCTCCGACAATCATGCCCTTGATGCTGGAGTTGCTGAGCACGGGAATCAACAGGCCCGATTGCCTGCCGTTGGAATCGACGGAGTGGGAAACATAGGGCAAGTAGAGAATTGGTAGACCTAATAGATCAAAATGACTATTCCACGCCGTGGCCTTGCCGTTGTCCAACGCAATACGCGGAGCAAGTATGCTCCAGTGTGGCTTGGGAATGCGGCAGGAGGTCATGCTGCCGCCGTAGAGCGCATACGAGTCTGGCCCGCTCTTCACCAGCAATTTTCCGCGAATCAAAAATGGATTCGGCGTGGTGTAGACTTCGTGGTCGCCGGCTCCGCGCAGCACGCCCACCGATCCAGCGACCGCATCGAAGCGCCCGGTCTGCGCGTTCAAATTCAGCTTCGCATGTTCGGCGGTAATGTCTTCCTGATCCGGGCCGCCATCCAGTTGCACATGTCCCTGCGCATCGGCTTCGCTGGTCGTCGCGTTATAGGTGATCGTGTCCGCGCGCAGCACGTATTCTTTGTAGTCGATCTCGGCCTCTCCACGCAGCGTGTATAGATCGCCCTGTTTTTCCTGCTCCTGCGCGTGGATGGTGATGGGAACTCCGCTGGGAGCCATAAGAACAGGCTGCGCGAGAGGAATGCTTTGCATGGCGCTGTTGTCGGCCCCATTCGGCACGGGTGCGTTGGGCAGGGCCTGGCCCAGTCCCGGTGCCGATGCCATGGCCAACCAAAGCACAGGCTGCAGCGCGTATATCCTCAACAAAATTGCCCGCATACTAGCGTGAAGCTAGTGTATCGCCTGTGCCACAGCACTGTTCCCAAGCAAGAATTGCTTGCGATTCTCGATCCACGAAATCTCTTCTCAATGAACTGCTGCAAAATAGGTGCATTTTTTTCTGGCGTTTTTCTGCGCATTCTGCGATAAAAAAATGAGCGGGTATTTTTCGCTCTGTATCCATGCGCTCCAACGCTTCAGCTTCGGCCACGACTTCCCTTCCGTTTGCGGAGCAGGATCCCGCGTCTGCAAATTGGAAGCAGGAGGTGGCGGATCGCGTGGCGGAGCGGCGCGCTCGACAACAGCAGACCACGCACGTCGTCGATGCACGGGATCCTGCGCAGTCGCATCCTGCACCCGATGCAGAACGTGCGGCGCGCGCTGCAC
>JAJZDO010000063.1 GCA_021805955.1 Acidobacteriota bacterium | reverse complement strand
TGGTGGAGCTGCCAGGGTCAAGCGCGGGGCTGATCAGAATGACTTTTGCGGGATAAGGGTCGGAGATGCCGGGAACGGAGAGAGCGGCCTTCGATCCGAGGAAAAGAGACGCTGCCTGCATCTGCGAGATATGAACTTTGGCGATGAGCGCGCTGGTGTCCATCACGGTGATCACTGGCGTGCCGACCTGCGCGGTTTCGCCGTCGAAGAGCGGACGATCGGTGATGTAGCCATCGATGGGGCTACGAATCTCGGTGTAGCTGAGCATGGCTTTGGCGTTCTGGAGGCGGCCGGATGCGGACTGAAGCTGGCCGCGCGCGGCCTGAATTGCGGCTTCGTGTGTGGCGGTCTGGAGGGCGTTGTAATGCGCCTGAGCAAGATCGAGTGTAGCCTTTGCCTGAAGTAGCGCGTTCCGCGCGGTATCAAGATCGCGGCCGGGGATGGCTCCCTGCTGGAAGAGCTTTTGACGGGCAGTGACGATGCTCTGGTTCAGATCGTAGTCGGCCTTCGCCTGTTTTAGGTCGTAGTCTGCGCGGGTGAAATCCTCCGGAACAGTGGACTTGATGGAGGTGGCATAGGCTGCCTGGGCTGCCTGGTATGCGCCTTCGTTGTCCTGCGCCGCCGCGGCGAGATCCTTGTTTTCGAGCGTTAGCAGAAGCTGACCGGCATGAACCCGGTCGCCGCGCTGTACCAGAAAATGCTGCACCGGGGAGGTGACTTTGGGCTGAATTGCGGCCTCGGCAAGCGGCGTCAGAACCGCGTCTGTTTCGATACTTTCCGCGATACTGCCCACGGTGACGGAGGCAAGTTGTACGGAAACCTGAGGGGTGACCGCTGCTTCCCTGGATTTACATCCGGTGCATGCCGCAAAGGAAACGGCCAGCAGGAGTACGGTGCGGAGTCCTGGGTTGAATCTGTTCATGGCTCAAAGCTTTCCCGTAAGAATCTGTAGATTTGCAACAGCGGTCTGATAGCGCAGGATACCGTCCTGGCGGGCGTTCTGCACGAGGATATAAGAGGTTTGAGCATCGACGACCTCAAGCACTGTAGCCTCGCCGGAGGTATAGCGCATGCGCGTCAGGCGCAGACTTTCGCGTGCAGTCCGGACGCTTTGATCCAGCGAGGCAAGTTGATCTTTGGCAGCGGTTGCCTCGGACCAGGCTTCGTCGGTATCCGCAACCAGGCGTCGCTGGGCCGCGGTCAGTGCGACCTGGGCTGCATTGCGGATGCTGGCTTTCTGGCGTACAAGTCGGTGCGTTGTGAACCAATCCCAGACGGGAATATCGAGGGTAGCGGTCGCGGCGTAGCCGAGATTGCGCTCGCCCCCTGGTCCGTTCACGGAAAATTGCGGCGCGTCGATGCCGTAGTAATAGTTCAGCGTGAGAGCAGGCAGATAGGTGGAGCGGGTGCCGAGCAGATCCAACTGCGCTGCGCGGAGGGTTGAAGCCGCATCTGTGACGGAGGGATTGTCCTGGTTGGCATCTGCGTAAAACTGGTTTCGCGATTCCAATGCGAGAGGTATCGGCGGAGTAGCCAGCGTGAAATTTGTCTGTGGATCCGGGAAGAGCAGCACGCTCAGTTCGAGCCGGGCTTTTTCCGCTGCAACCTGCGCGTCAGAGAGGTCACGCTGGCGCTGTTGCAGTTCGAGTTCCGCCTTGATGACGTCGGCGTGTGCGGCTTCCCGCGCGGCTTCGCGCTGCTGTGTGACAAGCAGGAAATCGGAGGCTTCTTTTAAAGATTGCTGCGCGATCTTCTGCTTGTTTTCCGTGGACGTCACGTTGTAGTAGAGCACGACGACTGCGGCTACGAGTCCGCGTCGAGCCACTTCAAGCTGGGCTGCTGCGGCCTGCGCGAGCGCTGAGGTCTGTGCGACGGCGGCAGCCTGTTGGAAGCTGAGTGTCTCTGTGACAGCGGCCTGGCTGACGTACTCATGCACGGCGTTGTTGGCGATGAAACGCGGCGTCTGATTCGCTGCAGTAAGCAGCGTTCCGGGCAGGATCGACTGCGGTTGTGTGTAGATGTACTGGTTATGGTAGACGACGCCGGGAAGAAGTGCGGAAATGGCATTGCCATGGTTGAGCGCGGCAACCTGACTGGATGCGACTGCGGCGGCAAAATTCGGTTCATTCTTTTTGGCGCGGGCAATGGCCTCGGCGAGAGAGATTTCGACGGTCGGAACGTTGGACGAAGGCTGTGCCGACTGCCCTTGTGCAAGAGTCGAGCTCTGAGTTGTCAAATTCTGCACTGCAGAACTCTGAATCGTGGAACTTTGAGTGCCGGTGTTCTTGTTCGCCGTTTGTGCGAATCCAGCCGGAATCACGATGGCAATCACGCAGAGCGCAGGGAATGCGCTGCGGGAGGATGCGCAGAGGAATGAAGAGAATGTCATTTTACCGAAACCCCACACTCATCCATCCTGCCACATGAAAGCTTAAAACGGGCTGAAGACATCTCCGTTGCCAGCGAGTCACAGCCTGAAAATCATTGGCCGCAAATCCGTGCTGCTGAATTTCTGTCCATTGCAAAGAAGATTAAAAATTTAGGAGCGAGCTTATCAGTCTTCGACGGCGCGCGTACTCGGAAAGCGCAGAGGTTCTGCAAGCTGCGCGGTGGAAGAAGTTGCGGATGGAATCCGGATGAGGACGGTTGTTCCGGACGCGGCTGCACTTTCCATCGCCAATTGTTCCCGCGTGGAATTTTCGTTCGGAGGACTTTCCATCCAGGGGTTTTCAATTCGGATATCTCCGT
>JAJZDO010000283.1 GCA_021805955.1 Acidobacteriota bacterium | reverse complement strand
CCGATCTCCATGTCGTGGAACGAAACATCACTCTGCCAATTGGTATTCAGTCTGAGCTGAATCTGGACGATGAACCGTACTTGCGGTTCCTTGGAGCAGCGGTGACACTGGACGAAAGAAGCGCATGAGCGTCGGCAAAGATTCCACTCAACACGTCCATCTGATCGGCATCTGCGGCAGCGCCATGGCCTCACTCGCCGGACTGCTGCAACTTCGCGGCTGGCGTGTTACAGGCTCCGACAAGGCCGCGTATCCGCCGATGTCCGACTTGCTGGAACAACTCAAAATTCCTATCGCGCAGCCGTTCGCCGAGGAGAATTTGTCCCCGCGCCCCGATCTCGTGATCGTAGGAAATGCAATCTCACGCGGCAATCCTGAACTGGAGTTCGTGCTGGACCGGCGCATTCCTTTTCGTTCCCTGGCCCAGGTGATTCACGAGGAGTTTCTTGTTGGGCGCGAGCCCCTGGTGGTGGCTGGAACGCACGGCAAAACAACGACAACAAGCATGTTGGCGTGGATTTACGAAACCGCTGCACACGAAAATCCAGCGCTGGAGCCATCGTTTCTAGTAGGCGGGATCGCGGAGAATTTTGGCTCCAGCTTTGCGCTGCGGCCCACAAAACCGTTCATCCTTGAAGGGGACGAGTACGACACCGCCTTCTTCGACAAAGGCCCGAAGTTCCTGCATTATTTTCCCGACGCATTGATTTTGACCCATGTGGAGTTCGACCACGCCGATATTTACGCGGACCTGGATGCAGTGAAGACCGCCTTCAAACGGCTGGTGAACCTGGTGCCTCGAAGAGGGCGCATCCTCGCGTTTGACGGTTCCGGGAACGTTACGGAATGTGTCGCGCAGGCCTTTTGTCCTGTGGAACGCTACGGCTTCGCTACTGACTCCTATTGGCACGTTGCAGAGCTTTCGGTCCGCGACCGTCGCAGCCATTGGAGCATCGAGCGAAACGGAAGGCCGTGGCTGCAAGTGGAGATGCCGGTGGTCGGCGAGCATAACGTGTTGAACGCAACGGCGGCGGCAGCGCTCGCGGCGGGACAGGGAATACCCCCGGGAGCGATCCAGCGGGCGTTGAGCACATTCCGCAGCGTCAAAAGGCGCCTGGAAGTAATTGCGGAAATTGACGGCATCACGCTGATCGACGATTTTGCGCACCACCCGACCGCAATCCGTGAAACGCTGCGCGCCCTGCGTCTGCAGTATCCCGAAGCGCGATTGTGGGCCGTGCTTGAGCCGCGTTCGAACACGTTGCGCCGGAATGTATTTGAACGAGAATTGGCGGACAGCCTCGCGCTGGCAGACGAAACAATTCTGGCTGCCGTGTATCAGGCCGCGAATATCCCTGAAGACCAGGTGCTCCATCCGGAGCGTGTCGTGCAAACTTTGTTGGATCGGGGCCGTGCGGCGCGGCAATTGCCAGACGTGTCCACCATTGTCGAATTTCTCGTCCAACGGCTTCAGCCTGGCGACGTAGTCGCGGTTCTTTCCAACGGCGGCTTTGACGGGATTTATCAGAAGCTTCCCGAGGGTCTCGCTTCCAGCCACAAGAGCGGCGCTACTGCAAGCCAGGAAAATTCCTCCGAGCCATGCTCCCAGCGATAAAGATATTTCTCTGCTACGCGCTACTCTCTCCAGTGGCGGGTTTGCTGGGGTTTCCATGGACGCTGATGACGGGAGACATCACATTTCTCTACCGGTTCTCCATGTGGATCGCGGCGACCGGCGTGCGCTGGGCCGGCATCCGGGTCCGTGTGTCGGGTTTGGAAAACATTCCGCCAAATCAGCCGTGCATCTTTATGGCGAACCATGTCTCCAACCTGGACCCGCCGGTATTGCTGCCTGCCATCCCGAAGCGGACCGCAGTCTTCGTAAAAAAGGAACTGATGAAAATACCGTTTATCGGAGCAGGCATGCGCATGGGCGGCTTTGTTCCTGTAGCGCGCAATAAGGGGCCAGAGTCCGCGAAAGAGAGCATCGACCGCGGCTCGCGAGTGCTAGCGTCGGGGATCCACATCACCAGCTTTCCAGAAGGCACGCGCTCCCGCACCGGACACCTGCAGCCGTTCAAGAAAGGACCGTTCTACCTGGCGCAGCAGACCAATGCACCCATCATTCCGGTATCGATTTTCGGGACTGAGGCAATGATGAAAAAAGGAAGCCTCAAGGTGGTTCCCGGCGAAGCGTTTGTCCACTTCCATGCGCCGGTGCTGGCGCAAAACTACGCGTCGCGGGAAGAGTTGATGACGGCAGTGCGCGATAAGATCGCCGCTGGCCTGCCAGAGTGGATGCGGAACTGACGACGCATTCTATTATCAGATAGCTGGCTTGAGCATTGCGCGGTAGCCATGCGCTATTACTCGATGCCGTACCGCTTGTGCTTGCTGGACGCCGGCAAATGGGCCGAGTTGCACATGCAGGAATTTGTCCCGCACTCCCGGATAAATTGCGGCATGGAAGCCCTGCCTGCGCAGCTGTGAAACAAGCGTGAGCGCATCTTTGCGATCGCCGATCGCCCCGATCTGGACCATATAGCGATTTTCATTCACCCGCGTGCCTGCGGCTTGGTTGGTTGCACCGGTGCCCTGCGCGATGCGGGATTTTGCAAAAGTTGCGGGAACAGCGGAACTGCGAACATTTTCCGTTGCAGATACGGCCTGCAATTTGACTTTTCCCGGAGCGCTTGTTGACGGATAACGTGGGCTGATACTGCGATGTACATTCGCGGACGTGGAAGCAGT
>JAJZDO010000160.1 GCA_021805955.1 Acidobacteriota bacterium | reverse complement strand
GGACGCTGGAGCAGCGGCTGAGCGCATTTCTGCATACGGACGATACAATTCTGTACAGTTCCTGTTTCGACGCGAATGGGGGACTTTTTGAGACGCTGCTGGAGGCTGAAGATGCGAT
The DNA here is from genome assembly GCA_021805955.1 of Acidobacteriota bacterium. The sequence continues at coordinate 2,633 of JAJZDO010000160.1, read as the reverse complement.
CATTTCTGACGAACTGAACCACGCCAGCATCATCGACGGCATCCGCTTGTCGAAGGCTGCGCGTTTCCGCTATCGCAACGGCGATATGACCGATCTGGAGGCGCAGTTGCAACAAGCTGCCGGAACGCGTCATCGAATGATTGTTACGGATGGCGTCTTCTCGATGGACGGCTTTGTGGCCAAGCTCGACCGCATCTGCGATCTGGCGGAGAAACACAACGCGCTGGTGATGGTGGATGACTCGCATGCTGTCGGCTTCTTCGGTCCTGGTGGGCGGGGCACGCCTGCGCTTTTTGGCGTGGAGCGGCGCGTGGACATTGTGACGGGCACGCTGGGCAAAGCACTGGGCGGAGCCAGCGGTGGCTATACCAGCGGACGGAAGGCGATCATCGACCTGTTGCGCCAACGTTCGCGGCCGTATCTTTTCTCGAATTCGGTGGCACCGCCGATTGTTGCAGCGACAATGCAGGCGTTGGATCTTGTCAGCAAGTCTGCTGGGTTGCTGGAGGCTTTGTGCGCAAACACACAGTTTTTCCGGCAGTCACTGACGGCAGCCGGATTTACGATTCAGCCTGGGGATCACCCCATCGTTCCGGTGATGTTTGGGGATGCTACGGTGGCTACACGAGTGGCAGAGCGGATGCTTGCCAAGGGCGTATACGTCGTTGCGTTCAGTTATCCGGTGGTGCCGCTGGGCAAGGCGCGCATTCGCACGCAGATCTCCGCTGCGCATACGCGCGCCGATCTGGAGTTTGCGCTGCGTTGCTTTATAGAAACAAAAGCCGAACTGGGCATCTGACCCGGCTCGGCTTCTGACTGGCGATTTTGCTGCAAGGAAGCTATTCGTTGCCGACAGCTTTGGCAAAGCCGTACATGAACTGCAATGCCTTGGTGTAGGAATCGATCGGGAGACGTTCATCCTGGCCGTGCATGCGCTCGTCGCCGCGCTCCAGCGCAATTCCAGAGAAGCCGTAACAGGGGATTCCAGCTTTGGCAAAGTAGATGCTGTCCGATGCTCCGTCCTCCATGATTGGTGTGACGGGGGTCCCCGGCCAAATGGCCTCGACCATCGCGTCGAGTGGCTTGAAGACCTCCGGCATCGGAGGTGGCGGCGTCATCGCCTGCCGGTCCGGAGCTACATCCGAAACCACGCCTGCGTCTGAGACATACTTCACCGTCAGCTTCGGATCGTTGAACAAAGCGATTAACTGTTGTCGGATCTGCTCCGGCGAGTGGCCGGGAAAGATGCGGCAGTTGACGTTGGCCTGCGCGGTCTGCGGCAGTGCGTTGTTGGCGTGTCCGCCGGAGAGGCGCGTGGCCACACAGGTGGTGCGGAAGTTGGAGTTGTAGTCGGGAGACGCTGCGGAAAGACGAGCTGCTGCGGCCATATCCGGCGGAGTTTGCAGGATGGCGCGCATATCCGCAGCCGTTTGCCCGTGTTCCTGTTTTGCGATTGCGGTGAAGTACTCGCGCGTCACGCTGTTCAGCTCAAAGGGAAAGCTGTAAGCCGACAGCTTGTTGAGCGCGGCCATAAGTTCATAGATTGCGTTGTCTGGCCGGGGCAGGGAACTGTGGCCTCCGCGATTGTAGGCAGTGACCTGAAAATCGGAGTAGACCTTTTCGGTTGCTTCCACGTCGGCGACAACGGCTTTGCCGTGTGTCAACTCGACTCCGCCGGAGTCCGGGTTGATGACAAAGGCGGCATCCACGAGGTTACGGTGATTTTCAACGAGCCAGCTTGCGCCGTTGGATTTGCCACCCTCCTCGTCGGCGGTGAGGGCCAGAATCATGCCGCGCTTTGGCTGGTAGCCTTCGCGATGGAGTCGCAGAAATGTGGCCACGACGGTTGCGTCGGAGTCTTTCATGTCCTGCGTCCCGCGGCCGTAGTAGTAGCCATCTTTTTCGACGAACTGGAATGGGTCAGTGTGCCAGTCGGAGCGCAGCGCTTCCACGACATCAACGTGGCAGAGAAAGAGCACCGGCTTCTCGCTTTTGTCTGTGCCGGGATAATCGACAACCAGGTTCATCTTGCGGTCGTTTGGACCCAGCAGATGCAGGTTGGAAGCAGGGAATCCTGCATCGAGGAAGCGTTTTTCCATCGCTTTGGTAGCGGTTGTCACGTTGCCCTGCGGGGTGTCCGTTGTGTTGATCTCGATGAGTTGCCTGAAGATGGCGCGCGCCTCGGAGAGATCGGACGCAGGCACGGGGACGGCGGTTTGCGCGGCTGCAAGAGCTGTCGATAAACCCAAAGGAACGATGAGCAGGAAGAATTGTCTCTTGAACATGTTCGTAATGATAAGCCGATTTCGGCATTACAGAAAGGACGAAATCAGAATACAGGCGAATGGCTGGCTGGTGACGTCAGATTGAAGTGGTTCCGGTTATTTAGACAAGATTTGTCGTTCCCTAAGTGGAAGTTCTTGTTTTTGCTTTTAGGCTGCCAGGGGTTCTGGCGTGCGGTTGAAGTATACCTGATCGGGCGTTTGCGCCTTCAGGCTGGAGTGGGGTCGGGTCAGGGCCGACGCATCTTAATTGGTCAGTAGTTGTAGCAGGTAGTCATTATCCCAACCGGCTTTGAGGCGTTTTCCCTTGATGCCTAGTTTGGTGGTTTTGTCTTGCCGGAGCAGGTTGAG
>JAJZDO010001009.1 GCA_021805955.1 Acidobacteriota bacterium | reverse complement strand
GTTTCTTAAGACCCGCATCAATGCTGTCGATTTTTGCATTCTGTGCGAAGCTGGACAGGCGGCGATGAGGTCGGCGGAAGTCAAACAAACATGCAGTGGCAGACCCACTGCTGTAATCAGGAGGAAGACAAACTATGGCAGCAGGTATGACCAAAACAGCACTCGTTCGGCATCTCGCCGAGAAACTCGAATTGACCAACAAGCAGGTAGCAGGCTTTCTGGATACGCTGGCGGAAACCGCAGTGAAGGAAACCAAGAAAGTGGGCGTCTTCGTCATTCCAGGACTGGGCCGTCTGGTGAAGGCGGAACGGAAAGCCCGCATGGGCCGCAATCCGCAGACTGGAGAAGCCATCAAGATCAAGGCCAAGACCGTGGTCAAGTTCCGCGTGGCCAAAGCCGCCAAGGATGCGATTGCGCCCGTAAGGAAGTAACGACCGGGAAAGCAGGGATCAGGGCAATCCGCAGCAAAGCGGCGAGATAGATGAGAGCCGATGCTGCTGGGGCGCAGAGTAACAGTTCAGAACTGTTTCTGCGCCCGATTGCTTTCAGGCAGAAAGTTTATGGCGTGAGCGACGTCGATCGATTAGATTTCCTTGCTGGCAGAGTGGTGTTTCGTACCCGTGCTGCCGGTTCCCATCCTTCCTTTCGGCCAGGTGTGGCGCCGCGGAGTTCCCTCTCAATCTGAGAGTGCGCAGCGGAAGCTCATGTGGGAAGTGGAACTGTCCGGGGTATTCGAGGTTCGGGCTGCGACGCGATAGCGATTGCAGTAGGATTTGTGGCAGAGAAACGACCCGCCTTTGATGACACGCGCGGTACCGCTGGGCGGTCCAGTGGGATTGTCGCGGCCAGCTGTCCTATGAAAGTCCGCGCTAAACCAGTCGGCGCATAGTTCCCATGCATTACCGGTCATCGAATAGAGCCCATAGCCATTCGGCGGGAACGCAGTGACAGGACAAGTCCCGGAATAGCCATCTTCCGCAGTATCGTGATTTGGGAAATCCCCCTGCCAGATGTTGCAGCGATGTTCTCCGTTCGGCCGCAGTTTGTCTCCCCACGGATACAGTTTTTGCTCCAGTCCGCCGCGCGCGGCATACTCCCACTCTGCTTCTGTGGGTAGGCGCTGCCCGGACCATTGGGTGAAGGCGACGGCGTCGTTCCAGGAAACGTGGACGACAGGATGATCGTCGCGTTTCGATATGTTCGATCCCGGTCCTTCGGGGGCGCTCCACATGGCGCCGCGCACTTTGCACCACCATGGGGCTGCCTGAACTCTGTCCTCTACCATCTCACTGAATCTTGCCCGTGGGATGTGCAGCCAGAAGACGAAGGACCAGCCGTAACGCTCCGCGTCGGTGCGATAGCCTGTCGCTTCCACGAACTGACGGAAAAACCGATTGGTTACCGTGGAGCGGTCGATGGAGAACGGACGCAACATGACCGGGCGCACCGGACCCTCTCCATCTGCAGGAAACCCATCCGTAAAATCCGTACCCATCAGAAAAGTTCCGCCCGGCAGAGAGACCATGCGGGAACGCGTGTCCGCGTCCACCTGCTTAGGCGAAACGGAAGCTTCCTCTGCGCACGACGCGGCGGACTGGCGATCCGCGGAGGGCGTACAGCAACCGCCCTTCGGCTTCCGATCCGGCGCATTGGCTTCGCAGGGATTCATCTCCATGTTTCAGTCTGACAGTTGAAGCTCTAAAACGGCAAGATCGCGTTTGGCTTATGCCTCGAGCTTCAACTTGTCGCCAAGCTCCTGTTGCAGCCCTTTCAATTGTTGCAGCAGTTCCGCCTTAACTTCAGCGGATGCCGGATCTGCGGAGAGGTCGTGCATTTCCCAGGGGTCATTCTGGATATCGAACACCTGAGTTTTCTGAATCTGCGGATACACGATCAGTTTATGGGTCTTCGTTCGCACCATTCGCTGGAACCCTTTGTAGTAGCTGAACATCGCCTCATACGGAGGCTGGCCCTGGCCATGAATCAACGGTGCGAGACTTGGGAATTCGACGGTCTGAGGGGTGGGGATGCCGGCAAGGTCGCACGTGGTGGCATACATGCAGTGCTGATACACCATTTCGTCGATTCGCCTTCCCGCGGCAATCCCTGGGCCGGAAATCATCAAGGGCATCCGAACGCTGCAGTCATACATATTCTGCTTGCCCATCAACCCGTGCTCACCGACGGCCAGTCCATGATCCGCAGTCAGGATGACGTAGGTGTTGGAAGCTTTGCCGGATCGCTGCAGCGCATCCAGAACTCTCCCTATCTGTTCATCCATGAATGTGATCAGAGAATAATATTCGCGGCGATGCAGTTGAACGTCCTCGGGAGTTCTGGGAAATGGCGCGAGCATTTCATCCCGAATGTAGTAATCTCCCAGATCGAATGGATGCCGGGGTAGAAAATTTGGCGGAACCTCGATCTTGTCCTGCGGATAGCGAGCGAGATATTCCCGGGGTGATTGCCGCGGATCATGCGGGGAATTGAAACCCAGATACATGAAGAACGGCGCATCGCGTTTGGCGGCCTTATTCAGCAGATGATCGATGAAGCAGTCGCTGTACAACACATCCGCGTGCTTGATTCTGTCCGGCGTCTGGTTCGCCCAGAGTTGAGTGTGAAGCCAATGACCCTTGAGAGATTCGTCCCATGGCTGCCAATTGTCTCCCGGCCGTGGGCGGTCGTAGGCGGCGCCGCCCATCGGAGTGGACACCAACATGCCTGGCGCTACCGGTCCCATTTCCTTGAAGCTGCGCTGCAGGACTGTTGTGTCGAGGTGCCATTTGCCGCAGATATAGGTGTCGTATCCGGCGTTTCCCAGCGTCTGACCCCAGGTAGGGACTTCATCGATTCCCGCCTGCGCGTGAAATGCGGTGAGCCCGCTGTTCAGCATGGTGCGGCTGGGAAGGCAAACCGCTCCGCTCCACGATCCCTGGTGAAAGCAATGTGTGAAGGCGCATCCGGAGGCAGCGAGGCGGTCCATGTTCGGCGTTTGGACCTCTGGATTGGTGAGGCTATGAATGGTGCGAAACATCAGATCGTCGCAAATGATGAAAAGAAAGTTAGGACGGCCGGAAGTAGGTTGGGATCGATCCTGCGCCATGGAAAGCGCCGGGCCGAGATTGCTGGCGGCAATGCCGCTTCCCACCAGTCCAAGAAATTTGCGACGATTCATGAATTTTCTCCTCTTGGTCCCCATCGGCGACGCTCGTTTCTCACCGAACTTGGCGTACTTGCATCTTGCGCCGGAATCGACCCTAAAATCCTACCAAATACCCTGTCTACACAGACTCGGGCGACCGATCATGGTTAGGGGCGGGGCGATAGCGCGAGCGCATTGGACGTTGGCGTGATTCAGAAAACAATTGAATCCTATGTTTCACAATGATTCATTGTCAAGCCAACGCAATGGAGAAATGTGAAGGAACACTTTTCCTGTACATCCAGCGAGACAAGCCCGCCGCAGAACGATGCGGGACACGGCGCCTGAAGAGTCATACAGAGAAAGGAACGGCAAATATCGTGACGAACACCACCGTATAGTAGATATGGGCGACTACGCCATCTGAATCTCGCGCCCTGTTATCACCTCGTACTGCGTGGAGGTTTTTCGGTCCTGGCAGATGATTCATATCGATCCAAAATTAAGAAACATTTGGCTTGACAGATCCGCTTGTCAGTCCTTATGATCCGTAACTGTCCAGAAAACGCTCCATATTTCCGCATTGAGTGTATTGAGGTCGTAAACAATGAATCGACAACTTAGAAGCTCCCATTCTCTGTCAGCGTCCTGGGGCCGCATCATGGTGTTGGTGGCATTGACCGGAATCGGTCTGCTGCTCAGCTCTTCCAGCATAGACGCCCAGCTTTCCACTGCCGCAATCAATGGCACGGTGCGGGACAGTACGGGCGCGGTAGTCGCGAACGCTCAGGTCAACCTGCGGGGGATCTCCACGGGCACGGAGCGGACGACTCAATCCAATTCGGTGGGGGACTACGCTTTTATCGACGTAGCCCCGGGCACCTATACGTTAGAAGTTGTCAAGGCGGGTTTTTCCACCGCGAAACAAAACCCCTTTGTACTTTACGTGAACCAAACCGCGACGTTCAATTTCTCTTTGACTGTGGGTACCCAAGTGCAACAGGTCACGGTTGCAGCGGCTTCGGCCCAACTGGAAACATCGACGGCAAATCTAGGTACTGTCATCAATCAAACCGCGGTCAATGCGCTACCCCTGAATGGGAGGAACTTCACGCAACTGCTGACCCTTACGCCAGGATCGAGCAGGGCGGATACAGGGCAAGGCGGGGGTGGCGGGTTCGCCATCCTTATCGGGTCGTTCGGATTCCCGTCGGTGAACGGGCAGATGAATCGGAGCAATCTTTATTTGCTCGACGGGATTGTCAACCAGCAGTTTTGGTTCAGCGAGTATGCAGTCGAGCCTATCGTGGATGACATCGCCGAATTCAAGGTCCAGTCGCACAACGATCAGAGCCAGTTTGGCGGCGTGATGGGAGGAATTGTCAACGTCGTTACAAAGTCGGGCACGAATGAATATCACGGGGATGTATGGGAATTTCTGCGCAACGACGCATTCGACGCGCGCGATCCGCTGCTGACCAAGAAGACGCCTTTGAAGCAAAGCGTGTATGGCCTTACGATCGGCGGTCCGGTCTTGTTTCCACACTACAACGGGAGGAACCATACATTCTTTTTCGGCTCATTTGAAGGCACGAATATCAACTCCGCCAATGAGCGGCTCTACAATGTGCCCACAGCAGCTGAGTTGAACGGCGACTTTAGCGCAATACCGCAGCAACTGTACAACCCGTATACGACTGCCCCCGATCCGAACAATCCTGGGAAGTTCCTGCGGACACCTTTTCCAAATAATAATGTCTCGTCGGAGATTGACCCGGTGATGCAGACGCTGATGAAACAGATGTATCCCGCGCCCGTTCCCCTGGTCTCCGGATTCAATGGCGTGGACACCACACCGACGCTGACCCGCCAGAATAACTACAGCCTGCGGCTAGATGAGGATTTCAATCCATCGAATTCGCTGTGGGCACGGCTGAGCCAACTGCATGCAACTCAGACTTCGTCCGGAGGGTTCCAGGGACTGGTATCCGACAATATCAGTGACGCGCAGAATTGGGGCGTGGGCTACCTGCATACTTTTGGAGCGTCCGCCACCCTGCAGATCACTGCCGGACATGTGTGGCAAGAGTTCGCAAACCCCGTGGCATTTACGCACACTGTTTCCGCGAGTGGATTCAACCCATTCTTCGCATGCGGTTATCTCGGACCACTTGCCTGCCAGGTTCCCGATATCGGAGTCACCGGCTACGCGGGAGGAGGGCCCAGTTATATCGCCAATAATGATGGCGATATCTACGAGTGGAGCGGCAACTTCACGAAATTGGCCGGTCGCCATACCTGGCAAGCTGGCGCCATGGTCAGCAACAACACTGAGAGCATCTTGAATGCCAATGGCAATCTTGGCTTCTCGGCCTTTCAGACTTCCAACCTCGAAAACCAGAAGAATACGGGCAACGCTCTGGCATCATTTCTGATTGGAGTTCCTAATAACGGTGAACGGCGGAACAATCTCAAGCTCCCTAAAAACGGGTGGGTCAATGGGGTCTATGCTGGCGACCAGTGGAAAATCACTCCCAAGCTAACCATGAACATTGGATTGCGGTACGACTGGGACATCATGCCGGCGCTGGCGCCCAACTCTACCAAATCGAACATTACAGGCGCGCTCAATCTACGCAACGGAACCTATATTCTTAGCAAAGATACCGCGGGTCTTGGCTCCTGCGCCACGCTGTTAGCTGCGCCGTGCATCCCTGGAGGCGTTCTTCCCGCGCATGTCGTGCAAGGAACGAGCCAGAGCCTGATCAACAACCAGATCGACAACATCCAGCCGCGTATTGGCTTCGCGTATCAGATCGACCGCCAGCGCGTCCTGCATGCTTCCTATGATCGGGTCTATGATGACTGGTCCGGCATCATGCAAATGACACAGAACGAAGGAGCATTGTGGCCATCCTTCGGGCTGGATATCACGAGCAACCTGAATTCGACCACCGTCACTACCACCGCCGAGAACCCGCTGAATCTGCCAGCGGGCCAAACCCACACTCTTCCTCTCGCCAGTCCCTTTACGCAGTCCGCAAACTTCATCGCGCCGTATCTGAAAAACCCTTACTCCGACCAATGGAATCTGGGCATTCAACAACAGCTTGGAGCGGTGTCGCTGCTCAGTGTCAATTACGTTGGATCCCGTACCACTCATATGCCGTGCTGCGGTTTTTACAATGTCGCAGTGACGCCTGGTCCTGGGAATCCTCAACTCCGCGCGCCATTTCCGTATATCACTCCGACGCAGTATGAACAAAGCAACGGATCGAGCAGCTACAACGCCCTGCAGGCACAGTTCGACCGGAGGTTGGCTTCCGGGCTGGCTTATACGATCAGCTACACTTGGTCGAAAACCATCGATGTGGCCTGCGATGGCTACTTCGGCGCGGAAGGCTGCTTTATTCGCAATCCGTACAACCCCGCTGCCGATCGAAGTGTCGCCGGCATCGATCTCCCACAGATGCTTACGGCCGATGTAACCTATTTTCTACCCTTCGGCAAAGGACAGAGGTTTCAAACCGGCAATCGTGTCGCGGACGCAGTTGTGGGGGGATGGCAGGTGAATGCGATCGCAACCCTGACGTCCGGGAGGCCATACACAGTATCGTACTCAGGCGACGTTGCGAATACCGGAAATAATTATCAGGGAGTCAACTTGGTCGGCGATCCGCATCTGGCAAATCCAACAATTTCCAAGTGGTTCAACACTGCGGCATTTCAAGCCCCTGCTCAGTACACGTACGGAGACGTAGGCAGGAATACGATGCGGTCGAACTGGTATCGGGATCTGGATCTTTCGATCTTCCGCAGATTTTCAATCAAACGTGTCCAAACAGAGTTCCGCCTGGAAACGTTCAATATCACCAATACGTCTGTCTGGGGAATTCCGGATGCGACCTTGAATAGCCCAACTTTTGGCCAAATATCCAATACCGCAAGCACGCAGCGGGAATTGCAATTGGCATTGAAAATTTACTTCTAGCAGTGAAGCTCGCAGGACAATTCAAGATGAAGTAGGTTGGCGCAACGGAAGGCTCGGTTTTGTAGATCGCACCTTCAGGGGAATCATCGCTTGACCGGACACCGATAAGGAGGCCATCCTGCTCAACCGCGAAAGAATGCGCACTTGGCTTACGATTCTGCTGCTAGGTGTGCTGCAGATGATTGCTCCAGCGCCTGGATTTGCGAAGCCATTGCCGCCAGGAATGATCACGGAGAAGGTGGAGTGGACGTGGGCGGAAAAGCCGCAAGCGCCGAACCCTGCGTTGCCAAACGTACTGCTGTTGGGAGACTCGATTACTCGAGGTTACTATCCAGAGGCGGCAGAAAAGCTTGCCGGCCAGGCGAACTGCTATTTGTTCGCCACATCCGCGTCTTCGGGCGATCCTCGATTGGCCGGCCAACTACATGCCTATTTTCACATGGTGGCGGTACGGTTCACGGTCATTCACTTCAACAACGGAATGCATGGGTGGGGTTATACGGATGCGCAGTACGCAGAGGGCTTGCCGGGACTATTGCAAGATCTGCGAGACGACGCACCTGGCGCGAAATTGATCTGGGCCAGCACCACGCCGGTCCAGAATGATTCAGAGACTGGCGGCGCGACGAATGCGCGCATCGAAACGCGCAATGCTGCGGCCGCGAAGTTGATGCAGGCAAACCACATTCCAATTGACGATCAGTACACACTGATGACAGCGCACGAAAACCTGCACAATGGGGATGTGCATTACACGGCGGCCGGTAGCACGATACAAGCCGAGCAGGTGGTGAATTCGATTGATTCGGCGCTACGCGGCCAATGAACACGCAGCTTTGACAAACAGGTATTCGCAGAAGGAGTTCATTTTCCATGATCGATCGCAGAGAATTTTGTCTTGGGTTAGGAGCCGGAGCCTTGTCGACGGCGCTGATGTCGCCGTTCAACATTGAGGCGCAAACGGCTGCGACAGGGGACAATGGCCAGCATCCGGTCGAACCTGCTAAAGATGCGATGACTCAGGCGCAGCGCGATGCGCGCATGGCGTGGTGGAATGAGGCTCGGTTTGGCATGTTCATTCATTGGGGCTTATATGCTGAGGCTGCGGGATATTGGAACGGGAAGCCGGTCGATTTCCTAGGCGAATGGATCATGAATACAGACAAGATCCCCGTAGCCGACTATAAGAAGCTTGCCGCCAAATTCGATCCGACAAAGTTTAATGCCGAGGCGTGGGTTTCGATGGCAAAGGCATCCGGGGTGAAGTACATCGTGATCACGGCAAAGCACCACGATGGCTTCGCGATGTTCCATTCAACCGCGAACAAATTTAATATCGTGGATGCGACACCGTTCAAGCGAGATCCACTGATGGAGCTTGCCATCGCGTGTCACAAGCAGGGGATCAAGTTTGGCTTCTACTACTCCCAGGATCAGGACTGGACCGCGCCTGGAGGAGCGGCGTTGCGAGGCGGACATTGGGACAAGGCACAGGACGGCAGCTTCGCGGAGTACATCCATACCAAGGCGATCCCGCAGCTGAAAGAACTGCTCACCAACTATGAATCCGAAGATGCGCCGGTTGAGATTTGGTTCGACACGCCGACGAAAGACATGACGCCGGAGCTCGCGGGTGAAATTGTCGCGCTGCTGAATCAACATCCAAACGTGCTTTGGAACAACCGCCTGGGAGGAGGATACTCGGGTGATTTCGAGACGCCGGAGCAGCACATTCCGCCTCAAGGTTTCCCTGGTAAAGCCTGGGAAACCTGCATGACGATCAATGACACGTGGGGATTCAAGAAGGACGACACGAACTTCAAGTCGACCGAGACGTTGCTCTGGAATCTGATTGACATTGCCAGCAAGGGAGGCAATTACCTGCTCAACATCGGACCGGATGCTACCGGAGTGATTCCAGAACCCGAACAAGAACGAATGCTCGCCATGGGCAAATGGTTACAGATCAACGGTGAGGCCATCTACGGTACCCATGCGGGACCGTTCCCGGAGGAACACGGCGCGTACAGCCCGACCGAGAAGGATAAAAAAGGAAATCCGGTGTGGATTCCGGTGTGGGATTGGCGAGCGACGGCGAAGGGGAGCAAGGTATATATCAGCATCCTGCAATGGCCCGCCGCAAAATTTGAACTTCCGGCCATGGATGCCCGAGTGAACAAGGCATACATGCTGGCCGACCGCCACCGCAAGGCGCTGAAGTTTTCGCAGAATGGAAGCGGCGTAACTGTGATGTTGCCAGCGGTCGCTCCAGATCCTATTGCAAGTGTGCTGGTGCTGCAAACGCAGGAGTGATTATTGTGTTTGCTGGAGGAAGGCCAAGACTTCTGAAGTTACGCGGCGGATGAGCTGATCGACTTCATAGTTGGCCGGGCGCTTGGCGTTGGAGGCGCTGGACGGCGGATCGGCGGGAGGATGGGTGGGGATATCCACGGCATCCATCGCATCGCCGATGGCCAGCCTTGGGTCCGGCAGTCCCAGTTTTTTCTTGATGGCGAGCAGATCGGCAATTTTATCCGGAGGAATCTGGTTCAGTTTGGGCGCCAGCTGCGAGGCGATCATGACGGTTTTGCAATAGGTGTCGACCACCTCGACATACCATTCCGCGTGGGTCACCGTGTCGGCCCAGCAGACGATGCCGTGATTGGCCAACAGAATCG
>JAJZDO010000916.1 GCA_021805955.1 Acidobacteriota bacterium | reverse complement strand
GTTGATTTGACGGATGAAGTAGCCGGTTCCATCTAAATTTTCTTCTCCGCTTTTTGGATAACTAAGGCTCCACACATTCCTCTTAAAACGCTGTACTCGAAAAAGTCGATCAATCAGATGCTGATCTACAGCAACGAGAGAGTAGGAGAGTAACGCAGCGAGTTGAGCTTCATTGTTGAGACGAACTAGTACTGTGTCCGGTATCAGAATGCTGCCGTCCGGCGCATAGGCAATCTCTCGTATTATTTGATGGACACGAGGATTCCTGTAAATGCAACTGCCATCGCTTGCCATACACAAAGACCCATCGATGGATTCGAAATCATACTTGTGTGCGATCCGGAAGGGCTTCACGATGTATACGCTGAGTGGCTCCGTGTCTTTTGACGGAACATCGGTTGTGGTCGCAGAAGCTATCAAGAGGGAAGAAAGAATTTTCTCAAGATAGCCGTTCACCTCGGAGTCGCACACCACATCGATAGCGCCTTCGTTCCGATAGCGTAGTTCATGCGGGGAGGCTGAGGAACAGAGCTTCTTCCACCCTGATCGCATATACATGCTCTCGCCAGACTCCTTATTCTCCCCATCTGCATACTTCCAAATGTCAATGCGAGTAGCATCAATCTTTATCGATGTTATGTGATGCTGAGGATATTGATTCGCAGAATATTGTAACCAGGCTGAATGATCTAAGTGATCTAGCTTTCTATTCGGGGTGCTACCACAAGGAGAGGATATTTTCTGCACGGCTACTGGCTCCCCAGCCCAATACAGTATTGAGCCAAATTGCAAAGGTGCATCATGCCAGCAGATCTCTGTCTTCTGCGAGATGGTCATCTGGTAGCCATCGATCGGATAGGTGCCTGGGGTGCGGCGCGCTAACATCTGGATCAGCCGTCCATCGTGGGTGAGGTAGACACCGGAAACGTAGTATGATCGGGGCTTTGCCGCCGTGCATTGTGGCAAAACCATAGAACTCAGCATTGCAAGAAAGGCGGCACGGCACAGCAGGCGCTTGTAATGGTGAGCAGCGCGAAGAATACAGGTGATGGCCGACGGCATCATGGATGAACGACTCCCGGCGAAGGGACTGGGCCGCTGGGCTGGTTTCCCAATAGCTCGCGCACTGTAAGATTCTGGTTAGGAATTCCTATTGGCGCAGTACCCAATCCTCCAAGGTCTGATGGCCGCGGTAATAGGCTCCCTGTGAACTGTGGCGGGCCAAACAAACCCCAAAAAACCGAAAACAGATCATTTGCGATTGTATAAATTGCATAACCCAGGCAGGGAACAGGGCCTGCAAAACATGCAATAGCGCCCCCCACTGCGATTGAGTCAGCGACAACTTTTCCTGCATCGCCACCGATCAAATCCGATGTCCAGCCGGACTGCCCACACATGTCTGAATTGGAATCGATGCTGCATGCAATGGTGATCGCCGCCCCAACGGAAGCCGCAATCCCGCTTACTACGCTACCGTAACTGTCGCCATTCGGGCCGACGGACCAAGGGCCTGGATGGTTGACAGTACCAAGCAAATCACCTATGCTCTGGCCAGTTTGCCATGCAACGATAGCAGCGGCGCCTAGCACAACGGCATCGGCAATTGCCGATCCAACTGGATTACATGGGCTCAGGCTAAGACCATCGTAATTAAAGATTGAGGAGACCGCTTGATTTATACCGGTCGCTTTGCATGGTGTTCCCCCGATTCCCGTCAGTATCCCCGCTCCTGCCAGCCCGCTGAGATCGGTGAAGCCGAGTGGATTTCCGCTGACATACATATATCGGTTGAAGCTCTGGGGGTCGTAGAGGTCGTAGCTTCCGTTGTAGGGGTCGGGCGTCAGCCAGCGGGCCTGCCGCGTCGAGTAGTTCCGATACCACGCCGCGTCTCCGCTGTACTCCGTGTCCTGAAACAGCCCCGTCCAGGAGTACGCATCGCCCGCGCCGGAGTTCATCAGCTGGCCGTAGGGCGTGAAGAGGTTCGTCGCCAAAATCCCGCCTGTGCTGTTCCCCGTCGCCGCCAGCGAGCCTTCGTGATCGAGCAGCCGATAGACCGCAGACCCGCTCTGGTTGCCAGGCACCTCCGCGATCAGACTGCCGCCCGCCCAGATCAGGTCCGTCCAACTGTTGCTGGCAGGATTCAGCAGCGCCAGCGGATGTCCGTTGAGGTACACCAGCTTGTTGGCATTGTCTGTCTTCGCCACTTGCTGCATCGCTGATCGCCTCATTGCGTCGCAGTATATCGCAGCCGGATACCGGCTTGTCGCGGCTGCGCACTACTTCTGCGGCTGCGGCGCGAAGGCTTCGGGGTCGGCTTTACGCAGCTCTTGCAGGAACTGCTGGTATTCCCGCTCGCCGCGCTTCAGCTTGCTGTAGTCTGCGTTGGGGGAACGCTCGCTGATTGATTTCAGGGGATGGATGACCTGAGCAGTGTTCGCGGTGGTGCTTGTGCGTTAGTGTTCGCGCTGGAGGAGGTTGATGCGTTGTTTGGCTTGCCATTCCTGATCCTTGAGTTTGCCGGCGTCGAGGGTGAGGAATCGCTGGTAGTAGAGGATGGCGGATTTTTTGTCGTGGATGCGGTCGCAGGCGGTGGCGAGCAGGAAGTCGACGGGGGCGGTTTCGGGCTGGAGTTTGTCGCGCTCGGCGAGCGCCTGGATGGTGATCTGGGGCTGGTGGAGTTCGGAGGCGGCGAAGGCGAGTCCGGTCCAGGCGTCGGCGTTGGCGGGGTCGATGGTGGCGGCCTGCTGGAA
>JAJZDO010000113.1 GCA_021805955.1 Acidobacteriota bacterium | reverse complement strand
CGGGAATGGCGCAGCAAATCGAGCGAGCGAAGGAGACTTCCAGGGAAGCCGTGAGCCTTCACGGCGCGAAACCGCTGGGCATCCATCTCGAAGGCCCGTTTCTTTCCCACAGCAAGCGCGGCGTGCAGCCGGCAGAGTATTTGCAGGAACCCTCCATCGACCTGCTGCGGCGCTTTTGGGAGGCGGCGCGCGGCCACATCGTTGTGATGACCGTCGCGCCGGAGTTGCCAGGCGCGATTGAATTGATTCAGGAAGCAGTTCGACTCGGGATTCGCGTCAGCCTGGGGCACAGCAACGCTACCACTCCGGAGGCGCAGGCCGGAGTTGCGGCGGGGGCCGTCAGCGCGACGCATACCTTCAATGCCATGCGGCCGCTCGATCATCGCCAGCCTGGCCTGCTGGGGGTCGTACTGGATGAGGTCCACCTGTTCGCCGAGTTGATCTGCGATGGCATCCACGTCGATCCGCTGCTGGTGCGGCTGTTTCACAAGGCGAAGACGCCGGACCGCGGCATACTCGTCACCGACTCGATTGCGGCCACAGGAATGCCGGACGGCGTGTACAAGCTGGGCACGATGAATGTGACGGTGGCCAACGGAAGGTGCATGTATGAGGGAAGATTGGCGGGCAGCGTGTTGACCCTGGATCGCGCGGTGCGCAACTTCGTGAAATTCACCCAAGCTTCCTACGGTGTCGCAGCGCGGTACGCATCGACGAATCCAGCGCATATGGCGGGCTTCGCCGAGACGCATGGAGAGCTTGCGCCGGGGCGTCCGGCCAACATCACCGTGCTGTCGCCCTCGGGCGAAATTCGCAGCACACTTTTGGACGGCCAGGTCTTTGGCGCATGAAATAAAACGACGTACGATATCGTCAGCGAGGTTGCGTAGAGTGTCGAAACAGCCGATTGCAGAGCTTTTTGGTTTTCCGCCAACCAGCAACACAGAGGAGGCGCAGCGTTATCGTCGGAACCGACTGTGCCCTTACAACAACAAAGTTCCCAATTGCACGAAAGATAGCATCATTGACCCCCTGGGTGTTTGCACCATCTTTCATGGCAACGATCTCGCTGTCATTTGTCCTGTACGTTTACGCCAGGAATGGATTATCGCGGATCAAGCTGCGGAGTTCTTCTTTGCAAAGGGCACTCAGTGGACAACACTGGTCGAGGTACGACTCAAAGACAGGGACGGTAAATCGGCGGGAAACATTGATGTCGTGCTGGTCGCTTACGACAAGAATGGCGTCGTCACGGATTTTGGTTCACTTGAAGTACAGACGGTCTATATCAGTGGTAACTTGCGCAGAACATTTTTTAAGCCTCTGATGGAGAATCGCGAAGAATATCTCAATCTTGATTGGGAGAAGAGCAGAAAGAAGAATCCTGGGCCTGATTATCTGTCTTCATCGCGCAAGAGACTTGCTCCACAACTCATTTTCAAAGGGGGCATTTTAAAGGCGTGGAACCGTAAACAAGCGGTGGCTGTACATCGTGAATTTTATGAAACTCTGCCTGATCTTCCCGAGGTCGCTAAAGATGCGGCGGATATCGCGTGGCTTATTTATGATCTTGCTTTTGATGAAAGACAACAGCGCTACAATTTGATCCTCATGCGGACCGTTTATACGAAGTTCAAAGCCGCGCTCAATAAGATCACAATATCCAAGCCCGGTTCGGTGGATGACTTTATTGCAAATTTGCAAACCAAGCTGGACGCAAAGCTCGAAGGGGCGAGTTTGGCTCAGCTTGCAGATGAACAGTCGGATGTTCCGGCTGATGAACCGGACATATTGGATGAATTAGAAAACCTATAGACACGTTATGGAACAAACAGCACTGTTTCCGGAAGCTGGACTCGACCCTCTTCACGGCCATATTGTGAATGTGGCATCGATTCCTCAGCGGAGCCCGTTTCGGTATCCGGGGGGCAAGACATGGCTCATTCCGATAATAAGGCGATGGCTGAAGGGTCTGGAGACCAAGCCGAATGAACTGATCGAACCTTTTGCTGGCGGTGCCATCGTAAGTCTAACGGCGGCTTTTGAGGAACTTGCTGAGAAGGTCCTTATGGTTGAGCGTGACGACGAGGTATCGGCGGTATGGGAAACCATTCTGAATGGCGACTCTAAGGAACTTGTGGAGCGCATTGTTCAGTTTGATTTGACACTAGAAAATGTTCGCCATGAGCTCTCAAAGACTAACGTGTCGCGCCAAGACAGAGCATTTCAGACTATTCTCAGGAATCGTGTAAATCATGGCGGAATTTTGGCTCCAGGATCGGGAGTCCTGAAACACGGGGAGAATGGTAAAGGTATCAGATCGCGCTGGTACCCTGAGACGCTTTACAAACGGATATTGAACATTGCGCATGTGAAAGAGCGGCTACACTTTATTCACGGCGACGGTATGGCTGTGCTGCAAGAAAATGCCCACCGAACAAATGCTGCTTTCTTTATTGACCCTCCATACACCGCGGCGGGCAAGAAAGCGGGTAAGCGCCTGTACGCCCATAATGAGCTTGACCATGCTGCGTTGTTCGCTATCGCCGCAACGTTAAAGGGCGACTTTCTGATGACGTATGATAATGCAGTTGGCGTCGAGACGCTCGCAAAGGAACATGACTTCGACACCTATGCCATCAGCATGAAGAACACTCACCACGCAGAAATGACCGAACTGCTGGTTGCGCGCAACTTGGATTGGGCCCGACGAGCAATCTGAGATTTGTACAACAGCACTCAGTCAGAACCGCTCCACCAACTTAGGAAATCACTCCTGAGGGGTCGAATGGTTCAGTAAGGAATTGCAGGCTGCTGTGAGCGTCGATCGTGGCGAGCCCGCCAGAGCGCGCCTTGAACGGAGTCGACGGCTTCCCGTCGGATTCGTATCCCGGGAAGTTCGCGCCGAATGAAGGCGAACATCGCATCTCGCACGGGTGCAATTTGGCGCAGAATGCTGCCGGTGAAGGCAACCTCCAGAGAGGCGGCGCGCTCACCTTCCAGCGCCTCGACTCTCTGGACGACGAGCGCGGCATACATTCCCAGAAAGTGTCCGGCCTGCTCCAGAACCTGGGCGGCATAGAAATCGCCTTGCTGGGCGGCTTCGACGACGATGGGCGTAAGCGCCGCGAAATCGGGGCTCGGGTTGCGATTCGCGGCATCGATCAAGGCCGCTACGTTCGGCAGATACCAGGCTTGCAGAATTTTTGGGAGCAGCAGGGTGGTGGTATCGCGATCGAGTGCGTCGAAAACGGCGCGCACCGCCTGTCTTCCGATCCAGCTTCCCGATCCCTCATCGGCCAGCACGGGACCCCAGCCGCCCACGTGGATCAGCTGTCCATCGCTGGCGCGGCCAATCAGGTTCGACCCGGTTCCGGCCACGACCAGCACGCCCGCGCCGCCGGAAAAAGCGGCATCGAGGGCGATCTCTTCATCGCCAGCCAGCAAAATATCGCCGCTGACACGGGCCTGCAACGCCTGCCGGACCCAGTCCGCGACGCGAGGCACGGAAATGCCCGCCAGCCCGACGCAGGTGCAAGCGATGGAATCGAGCGCAACGCCGGACTGCGCGGAGATGGCGCGCAGCAGATCGTCGAGGTTTTTCTCCGCATCTTCCACGGAGGCGAGCAGAATTTTGATGGTGCCGCTGGAAGCGCGGGCAAGAACGGTGTCATCCTGCGCGAGAGCGCATTCCGTCCGTGTGCCTCCCGCATCCAGCCCAAGATAATACGCCATGCTTCCCAGCATAAACGCACATCGCTCCGCGGAGTGGCGGAGCGATGCAGATGCCTGGCGGATATACCCGGCGGACACTAATGATGTTTCCAGTCGCCCCAGTTGAAGTAGTGCCCGAGGATTCCCTTCACGATCAGATGGTCCGTGGATGCCGTCGCTCCCCATCCGGCGCCAATATTGATCTCCCACTTGGGCGAGACGAACAGATTCACCACCGGGAAGAATTGCTGTTGCTGATTGTGGAGGGAAACGAAATTGCCGAACTCACCGTAGTATCCGTAATATTCAATACCGAAGTTGTAGAGCTTGGAAGGCTGATACGTCAGCGTGGCGGCGGGTCCGAAGGTCACTCCATGCGGCGAGACATCGCGGTAGTAATATGCAATTTCTTCCGGGGTGGAACCGGGAGGGAGGGAGACGGGATGGATACCCCAGTTCATGGTTCCATTCACGGACCAGTACCATTTCCCCAGGGTCTGATCGACGATCGGCATGATCTGCCAGGACCAGGTTGGATTCGCATATGCCGCGCGGGCATACCCGATCTCATTCGAAAGGCTCAGGCCCACCGGCAGATGCCAACTGAGAGGAGCGCGCACGCGCGGACGGATGTGATCGCCGACCCACTGCACGCCGCTCCCGTTCTTTTCCTCGGTAAAAATATAAAACCCAACTTCCGACCAGTTTGTAATGCCCTGGGTCAGCTCGATGGTTTCATGTTCCTGACCTTGGGTGGGCAGCATCCCATACTGAGTCGTGGTGCTGCCCTCCACGGTGTAGTTGCTGTGCAATTCCGTGAGCAGGGTTTTCGGGGCAATCGTCTCGGACGGATAGACTTGAATTTCGTAGTTGTTCTGGGCATGCAAAAATCCATGCGCCGCGAAAATGAGGATCAGAGCCAGCAGGCCCATGGACAGACGGATTCGAGCCAGCGACAGATGCATCCTCAGGTCCAGTTCTCTTAAATATTTAAGCATAGTCGAACAGCATCATGAAGCCGGGGTCCATATGATCTTGCCGATGACAGTGAACCAGGGTTTTGCCGGGATGATTCGCTGTAAAAGCTACTTCCGTCTTTGCGCGTGTCTGCAACAGAACTACATCTTTAAAAATTCCAGCCGTCGACTTGCCGTTCAAGGATTTCAGTTCAAAACTGTGCCGGTGGAGATGCACGGGATGAATATCATCGCTCCGGTTATAAGAAATTAGACGGTATCGCGTTCCCTCGGTAAGCTGGATTTGTTTCGTTTTCAGCCACGAAGGACCATGGATCGTCCAATGGTCGAAATCTCCGTAGCGCGAAGAAACTTTCTTCGATTCACGCATCCACCCCGGCGACTGTATGGCGCATTTACCGTTTGTGTGGCGATTTGCGGTAGAGAGCCATTCTGAACGCTCCGACTTCGCTCAGCAGGCCCGGTACGGCGAAGTGAGCCCAGACATTATGCGCCTCGTGAACTCTGTCATCACCTTCTGGATTCTGAGGTCGCCGCGGCGACCGAAGAATGACTCCTCTGATTTTGAATACGGCATCTGTAGATCCGCTGTATTATTTCGTACGGAGCGATGGCGGGGAAAGATGAATCATGGTGGAAGAAAAAAGTCCGCTGAATGCGGACTTTTTCTTGCGGAGCGAATTTGCGGACTTTCGCGAACGCTATGGAGTGATGCTTTGCACCGGATGCGTGCCGTTGGCGGACGCGGCAACGCAGTCGGGCAGGCCACCGGCCGGATATGGACTGTTCAGCGCAGTCACGAGAACTCCGGTGTGCGGATTGAGCTCGAAACCGGTCACGGAATTATCCAGAAAATTCGCCGTGTAGACGAACCGCCCATATGCCGGTTCCAGCGCGATGCAGGTCGGTCCGGTTCCGGTACCGTACCCTCCCCCCGATACCGCAACGGGATTGCCCGTAGACGCCTGGATGGTGTAGGCGGTCACAGTATTCGAGTTATAGTTGGTCACGTAAAGAAATTTTGCCCGTGGATCGACCACCATTCCGTAGGGATACAGGCCGGTCGGAAATGGACCGTTCACCTGGGATTGCAGCGACCCTCCGTTAATGATGTTGTACGCGAGAATTAAATTTTGATACTGGTCGGTCACGTAGACGAATCGCCCGGTTGGATCGCTGACGATCGCGCTGGGTTTTACGCCCGCCTGAAAATTGTTGTTGGCCAGCGGAGTCAATAGGCCGGTTGTATAGTTCACGGAATACGCATAGATCGAGTGCGTGCCCTGGTCGGCGACATACAGGTAATTCACAAACGCGGTCGCGGTGACGCCAATGGGTTGCGAGCCGATGACAGGGGTACCGATGGTAAAGCAATTTCCATCGTTCCCCGCGACGGGCGTGCCAAGCGATCCATCCGTTTGGCTGATGGGATAGACCACGACGCAGCCCTGGGTAGGAACCGTATTGGTTACCAGCGGATTGATATTGGGAGGCGCGACACCATTGAATCCAGGCGCGTAGCTATCCACGACGAAGAGATACCTGTTGCTGGGATCGATCGCGGTCGCAATGGGATAGGTGCCTGGCGTGTTGTAAGTGTGGGCCTGATACAGCTTGCCGTCCGTCCCGATATTGAACTGGACCACAGTGTTGTCGATTTCATGGATGACATAGAGGTAGTCGTTGTTGCCGTTGCTGTTGCTCACAGCAACGGCAACCGGATACTGGCCACCCGATGGAAATGGCGAATTCGCCACCTGCGTGATGGCTCCCGAAACGCTATCGATCGTATACGCGCTAATCGTGCCCGGCGTGGTCTTGGTGTTGAGAGTGTAGACAAACCCGAGCGTGAAACTTGGATTACAGGCCGTCATGCTCAATCCAAGAGCCAGAGATGCAACCAAGGCCAAGGTGAGCCGGCCGTATTGACTCCACTTCATGCGATTCCTTTGTCCCCGGCTTTGAGTTCAGCAACAGGGTATTCTTTGTTGAAGCCTTGAGGGGTTGTTCCTAACTTGTATTGTAAAAGCGCCAACCGACTTTCTGCTAGCGCTCCGCCGCAAAAGACGGGGAAATGCAAAGATTGCTTTCTCGATGCA
This sequence comes from Acidobacteriota bacterium, assembly GCA_021805955.1. The sequence continues at coordinate 3,027 of JAJZDO010000113.1, read as the reverse complement.
GATATCGGAACAGCACAATCCATTGATCTCCATTGAGAGAAGCGCCGGAGGGTGTCCTTGCAGAGGCCCTCCAGCGATACTCCATCCACAGGCTTAGTACACCCGCGACGTAACCGCGACGAAGGTTGGCTGACCAACCGTAGCAAACGTGGTGCCTTTAAACATGTTCGACAACTGGCCCGTGGTCTGGTCGATAATCTTTCCTGAAATGTTATTGGTGTTGTAATTGACGCTATATAAATATTGGTCGGTGGGGTCCTCGACCATCCAGATCGGCCCCGCTCCGCCGACCGGATAGAAACCGGTGGAAAGCGTCTGCAACTGCCCATTCGTCGGGTCGATCGTATACGCGGTGATGATACTGTTCGGCTGGGTAATGACGCTGGGCCCAAAGTTCGCGACGTACAGGAAGGTGCCGTTGGAGTTGGCCAGGATTGCGTCCGGGAAGGCGCCGTTCTGAATATTGTTGGTTGGGCCGCCGACGAGGGTTTCCAACACTCCGCCCACTCCCTGCTGAAAGGGTAGAATCCGTCCGGGATTCGCGCCCAGAGCAGTATCCGCGATGTACACGTATTTCTGAGTGCCTGAGACGGCCATCGTACTCGCCGCGCCAGGCAGGACGCCGCCTAAGACGAGCGGCTGGTTCTGGGTAAGTGTCAGTTGTCCTGTCGAGTTGGCGATGGCATAGAGGAAAACATCCGGAGTGGCGCATGGCGAGCCAACAGGCGCATTGGCGCAGGCGGGTGGAATATTGCCGGCAGTTTTGCTGGAAGTCGGATTGTAGGCCTGATCCAGAGCATAGATGTACTGACCCAGCGTTACGATCTGGACTGGGTTGTAATCCACTTCAAAATACGGCAACTGCGAGCCATTCGTATTGAAGGTATTTGCGTTGGTGATCAAGGTCAGCTTGCCGGTATCCGTGGCGAATTGAAAAACCGTAATGTCCCCTTTGCCCGATCCATCGGGGGCCAGCTGATCGAGAACATATAGATAGGTGCCGCTGGGAGCCAGGGCGATGGAAACCGGATTGATACCGGAACTCGAGTAATTCTCCTGAAAGTCGAGCACTCCGGCTCCGCCAATGGTATAGATGGAAACGCCTCCCGATCCCGGAGTCTGGCTGGCTCCCTTGTAGACGACCGCCAGAAAACGTCCTCCCGGGATGACCACTTCCTGCACTGGATTGGCCCCGGCGGATGCGAACGGAGAGCCGGTGACCGGTGTCAGGTAGCCAAAATCGTGGTCGATCTTATACGCGCCAATCTGGCTATATTGCACCCCTGTCACGTACATGTAACCGGAGGTGTAGACGCCGCAGCAAGTGATGCTCAGGCCTAACGCCACTGAGCCAATCAACGCCAAAGCGACACGGCTATACTTCCAAAACTTCATGTGTATCCTTCAACCTCTTGGTCTTGGGTGCGACGCAGAGGACTGCCAACGCAGAATTTAATGTCTGGATTACTTCCACATCAATTGTAAAAGGCCCAGCGTATTTGTGCCAGCCGAGGCAATCTTTAAGGAATCGAGGCGAAGAGTGCCTGTGAAGGCAGGCCAGCGACTGACGGATGCATCTCCGGCCCTTGGCCGAGAATCCATCGGCAGTCTATTTACCAGACGCGGCATGCGACGGCGGCCGTATAACGGACTCGTCGATTGCGTCGGAAACTGCAACAGGCCTGCATTCGAATTGCGTTCAAGTGCTCGAATCGAGAGAGGAAGCCGGTCCGCGAGGCAGTCCTCTAAAAAATGTGCAAGCGGATGACAAAGTATTTTTTCGGATTGGCGCGAATGGCCTGCAAGAGCCTCCGCATCTCCACCACCGCCTGATCGCTGTTGTTGTACAAGGAAGGATCGTGCAGCAACTTGCCCATGGTTCCCTGGCCTGCATCGGCGCGCTGCAAGATCGAATGCAGATCGGACACCGTCAGGCTGACTTTGTTTCGGAACGCCTCATCCTTCGCCAGCATGCCCAGCGTTCCCTTGCCCGCATCGATCTGCGACATCAGATTGTTCGCTTTCGACGCGGTCTGGCTCACGTTGTTATACAGGGCATCGTCTTTCACCAGGTGGCCCAAGGTACCCTTGCCGGCATCGATCCGGTCGGCGATATTCTGCAACCGGAGCACCGTATCGTTGAGGTGGTTGTACAGTGTGTCATCCATGACCAGTTTTCCCAGCGTGCCCTTGCCCTGGTTGACTTGCGTGACCAGATTCTGGGCCTGGGCGAGGGTCCCGACGGCGCGTTTATACAGCCCGGGATCATTGATCAACTCGCCCAGGGTTCCCTTGTCGGTAGCCAGCATATCGGCCATGTCATTCAATTTCCCCAGGATCACATTGACCTGCTGAATGGTGCTCTGGCTGGACTTGATCACATCCGAGAGGCTGGGCGTCTCCGTCGTCGGCAGTTGATCGCCATTCATAAGTGGCGGACCAGTGGCATGGGAGCTGTCAAGATCGACAAAGGTGTCTCCCAGCACGCCCGCCGTCTCCAGGGAAGCCATCGTGTCCCGGCGCAGCGCCGCCTGATAGTTCAGGCCAAGGCTCATGATGACTTCGACTGGAGTCAGCTTGCGCTGGGGAACAATGATGATCTTCTTGACCGACCCGATGGTGACGCCTTGCAGGTTCACGGGAGCACCCGGCTTGAGTCCGGAGGCATTCTGGAAGAAGGAATGCACGAGGATGCGGCGGTTGAAGATGCCGCCTGAACTCCCAGACATAAGGAAAATCAGCGCGGTGAGCGCAGCCAGTGCGACAATGACCAGGCCGCCCACCTTCAATTGCGACCAACGGACCTCGTGCTGATTTGGCACAGCTTCTCCTGGTTAGAGTCGGCCGATCGGGAGGACGGCGCCGCCCATCCCGAAACTGAATATGTCGAGCATAGCAGAGGTCTCCCGCATCCTGGACTCTGGTGCGTTCTACGAATTCAATCAGTGAATGACGATATAGATGCGCTTTTCAGAAACCGGTTGCGAACGATTCCATTTCAGACGCGAGTTGTGCCGTCCCTTCGCG
>JAJZDO010000640.1 GCA_021805955.1 Acidobacteriota bacterium | reverse complement strand
CGCCGCCGCCGCTTTCATCATGGCCTGGTTCCATCCCGAGTGGTTTCGCCGAGTCCTCTCCTACTCCGGCACCTTCGTCAACCAGCAGTGGCCCTGGAACCCATACATCCCCGGCGGAGCCTGGGATCTGGCCTCGCAGTTCGTCCCGGAGTCCCCCCGCAAGCCCATCCGCGTCTGGATGGAAGTAGGAGACCGCGACCTCTACTACCCCAACGTCATGCGAGACGGCATGCACGACTGGGTCATCGCCAACGAGCGCATGGCCAAAGCCCTCGCCGCCAAACACTACCACTACCAGTTCGTCTTCGCCCGCAACGCCCACCACGTCGACTACGCCGTCAGAAAGCAAACTCTGCCCGAAGCCCTCAAATACCTCTGGCACGGCTACCCCATCCAACCGGCTCACAACAAATAATCCTGAATTCCGAAATTCGATTTTCTATTTCTGGCAGTGAAGTGCAAGCGTAAAGAAAACGCTCGGGGGCGTTTTCAGGCCCGCTGCCCACTCCGCCCCTGAATTTTGCTTTTTGTAAAGGACGTGCACAAGCGGCGCGCACAATAATTTTTCATAAATTTTTTTCCAGGCCATGCCTCCGCCACCTGTTCTGCTTCGGAACCAGAATCACCTTACAGCGAGACCTGAATATTTTTTTAGGAAGCCGTCAAATTGGCTTCTGGATTTGCAGGTCATCCCACTTTGACACGCGGATCGACTGAGCATAACCTCGGTTTGATCTCGATGCCCGCTCTGATGGTGTCAGATAGCTGGATGTAGTTCGCATAGCCCGTGCCCTCGAAGGCATCGAAAACAGCGGGGTGTACGCCACCCCTCCCTAGTGGCCGCCAAGCGGATCGTTCCAGCGATAGCGACGTAGCCGATGTTGGCTTTCGCATCGTAGTAGTGATCGATGTAGTTTGCACGGTGCGGGTCAGTCGATATCTTGGCAACCAAATAGCAGAAGAATTTATGGGCTTTGTCGGCGCATATCTTCTGTTTCTCAAGAGCTCCGGCGAGGTCTTGGTAGAAAACTGCCTTTCACATTACCCAATCAAGGAACTTTTCCTCCGATTTACAAAGTAAATTGCCTCCTGTACGATTTGCCCACTCCTCCCACGAGTGGTTACAGTCAGCCGGAACTTGAAAGCAGTCCAGAACCTGCCGCAGTCCCGGCCTTGAATTGAATGCTTGTACAACGCGAGGATCCCAAAAAAATGTATCTACCGAAACTATTGCCGCTCGTTGTTTGCGCAGCGGTGGCTTGTACGCCGGCGATGTATGGTGCCAACCAGAAGTCCGCCAAAGTCCGTAAAATCGGCACAACAACTCTCTCCGAAGCAGCCGCGCGCGCACAGGCGCCAAGTTTCGCCGGCCAAACTGAAGGTCGGCCCAAATCGATGTTGAAGCAGATGCCCAAGCCGGGCCATCCGTCATTTTCCGGCGGCCGGGACAATCAAGGCGGCAACCTGATGTTCGCCGGATATCCGGTTGTGGGGCCGACTCCATCGTTTTCCGGTTTCGACGCGCTGGACTCCACGGATTCTGGCGACGCGGTGGGATTCGTGGATGAACCGCCCGATCAGGGCATGAGCACCAACGGAAATCAGGTCGCCGAGGCCGTCAATCTGGCGTTTCAGGTGTTCTCCACTGCAGGCAAGCCGCTGACTGCACCGATCGGCCTGTATGCGTTTTACAACGTTTCCGAGGCACAAAATGCCGATGGCTCGTTCACTGAGCTGTCCGATCCACGCGTCTTTTTCGACTGGGAATCGGGAAGGTGGTTTGTGACGATTCTCGAATACTACGCGAACGCCAACGGGCTTACCGGCGGCTCCAACGTTTTAATCGCGGTCAGCGATAGCAGCGATGCGACCGGCAGCTACACCATCAATTCCGTCGATGTTTCCGATGTGGGTTACGGCGGTTGCCCGTGCCTGGGCGATCAGCCGCTGCTCGGCGTAAACCAGGACGGGGTCTATCTGAATGACAACGAATATGCCACCAGCACCTTGAATTTTGAAACGACTCTGATCACCGCCATCAACAAGCAGGACTTGATCAATGGCACGACAACGCCGATTGCCGTGGCTTTCGATGGGCTCAATCTGCCAGGGGGGCAGGCGTTTTCCATTGAACCCGCATTCCCCTCGCCGGGAACCGCAACGGACGCGAACATGGGAACGGAATTTTTCACCAGTTCCCTGGACTTTAACGGAACGGGCGATAACCGCATTGCCGTCTGGTCGCTCACCAATACGGAATCATTGAAAGACAATGTTCCCAACCTGAAATTGCAGCAGACCATCGTGCAGACCGAGGAGTATCAAACCCCCCAGGTTGGCGCGGTGCAGAAAGTTGGGCCCTTCCCGCTCGGCCAAGCCCTTCATGATCCCGAGGAAACCCTGAACCCGAACGATGACCGCATGCTGCAACTCTATTACTCCAAAGGGGAGCTCTACAGCGGGTTAAATACAACGTTGCTGGAGCCGGGAAACGCGAGCGCGATGCGAAACGGAGCGGCGTGGTTTGCTGTTCAACCTTACGCTTCCTCGACAACCCTGTCGGCGCGCGTCACGAGCCAGGGTTACATCGGGATCGCCAACGGCTCGGTGCTCTATCCTGCTTTCGCGGTGGACAGCACCGGACAAGGTGCGATTGCATTCACAATTACCGGGCAGAACTACTTTCCCAGCACCGGATATGTAAAATTCCAGGGAAATAGCATCCAGCCGCAGGTGCATCTTGCCGGGATTGGA
>JAJZDO010000589.1 GCA_021805955.1 Acidobacteriota bacterium | reverse complement strand
TACTGGTCGATCCGATGGCATGTATTTCAGGCAAACGAATTCAACGCCAATACCTGGGTGGATGAAAAGGAAGTCCCTTACACTTACAACCCGAAATATCCCTATAACTGGGTCAGGGTGCGGCTCTTTGGCGGACGGTCCCTGTTCTGGTCGCGGCAGTCGTTCCGGCTGAGCGATTGGGAGTTCAAGGCGAAAGATCACGACGATTTTGGTGAAAACTGGCCGATCGGCCTGTCGGACCTTGCGCCGTACTATTCGCGGGTGGAAGAAATCTTCCGCGTCAGCGGCCATCCCGACGTGCTGCCGCAATATCCTGACGGCAATTTCGTCGTCAACGATTCGCCGTGGTCCGGTTCCATGCAGCGTTTCATTGCAGCCGGAAAAACGATGGGTGTGCCGGTGTGCAAGCCCCGCAGCGCGATTGGGCGCGATGGCCTGGCAAGCTCCATCAATCTGCTGCTTCCCGACGCATTCGCCACGGGCAAATTGACCGCCGTGCCCAACGTCGTGGTGAGGCAACTCACGGTGGACAAAAATACCGGCCTGGTAAATGGCGCGCTCTTCGTCGACCGCCATTCGCGGCGCGAAATGTCCGTCAAGGCAACGGTGGTCGTGCTGGCGGCCGGATGCCTGGAGAGCACGCGCCTGTTGCTGAACTCAGGGCTGGCCAACTCCAGCGGCGTGCTCGGGCATTATTTGATCGACCAGAACTACGGCCCCGGACTGGTCTGCTCCGTGCCGGAGGCGCGTGACGGCAAAGGACCCGACGATCTAATGGGCGGCGGCGCGCTGATTCCGCGCTTCCGCAATCTGAATGCCCAGACCAAGGCGAAAGATTTCATCGGCGGCTACGCGCTGAACGTATGGAGCAGCAATCGTCCCATGGATCCGCGCAACTTTACCGAATATGGCGTGGCCCTGCAGAAGAAACTAGACAGCTACAACGGCAGCGGCTTCGCCCTCAGCATGATGGGCCAGGTATTGCCCTACTATGAGAACCATGTGCGAATCGACAAGACCGTCGTCGATGCCTGGAACATCCCAGTGCTGCACATCGACACCAAATACACAGCCAATGAGTTCAACATGTCGCGGGACGCCGTCAATACCGGCATTGCCATGGCGGAGGCCAGTGGGTTTGAAGTGCTTGCCAAGAACTACGATCCCAACCCGCCCGGCTACAGCATCCACGAGCAAGGAACCTGCCGGATGGGCGACAACCCGAAGACCAGCGTGTTGAACAAGTGGAACCAAAGTCATGACATCAAAAACCTTTACGTCGTGGACGCCAGCAGTTTCGTCAGCGGCGGCTGGCAGAACCCCACCATGACCATTCTGGCGCTCTCCATGCGCGCCTCGGAGCATATGGCAGAACAGATGCGGCAGAGGAATATCGGATGATTGGAGCCTTGCGTATTGTTTCCTTGCTGGCGGTCACTGCCTTCTGGGCGCAGCCTTCTTTGCAATCGCCAACCAAGCCTGCGACTGCGCAAAGCGCTGCGACTGCGCCGGGTTCCGCGACCATGGCTCCAGCCAGCAATCCCGCCGCCCAGTTCGATGCGGCGAATCCAGCGCCCGCGCTCGAAGAAGGCCCTGTGCAGCCCGTCCCTTTCAGCCATAAGCAGCACGCCGGAACGTTGCAATTGCCCTGCGAATTCTGTCATGCGCCTTCACGGACCGGCGAGACGGTCAAAATCCCGCAGGCAGAGATGTGCATGCAGTGCCACCAGACCATGGCTACCGACAATCCAGGCGTCAAAAAGCTCGCGACCTATGCCAAGTCTGGCGCAACCATACCGTGGGTCCGGGTCTATGAGCTGCCTTCGTTCGTCAGCTTCAGCCATAAGCGGCATCTGAAATCCGGGGCCACCTGCCAGCAGTGCCATGGGCCTGTCGCGGAACGCGTTCAGCTTTATAAGGAAAGCGATATTTCCATGGCGGGCTGTATGAACTGTCATCGGGCGACGAAGGCCAGCCTCGATTGCAATACCTGCCATCGGATCGACCAGTAATTTTGTTGAACAGTTGCAGGGCGGATTGGTAATTAGGGTAGCTGAATTACCGGAAGAGTCATTCTGAACGCGGGTCGCCGCGTGAAGAATCCAGAGAATGCTGGCATGGGTTGCAGTACCATCACCCTCTGGATTCTTCGCTCCGCTCAGAATGACTCGCCCTATGTTCTGCTTACAGTATCTGTCAATCCACGATAGAGTCGCGCAAGACGCATCTTAGCTTTTATTGGGGAAATTCGAACACTCTACGAGAAGGAGATGGTAATGAAACTCTCGACCAGATTGCTTACGTCGGCCGCCATGCTGATTTTGTTTTCGACCGCCTGCTATGCGCAGGATAGCGGCGCAACGCTTTTTCAGTCGCGCTGCCAAATGTGCCATGGCGCGGACGGGAAAGCCGCCACGCCGACCGGAAAGGCCTTTCAGGTCCCCAATTTTCACGATCCGGCAGTCGTCAAGATGAGCGACGCAGACCTGGCCGGCATCATCTCCAAGGGAAAAAATAAAATGCCCGCATTTGGCACCCGGCTCAGTTCACCGCAGATCGATTCCCTCGTCGCGTATATCCGGACGCTGCAAAAGCAATAAAGCGGATTGACGGAAGTGCAATTGAATTGCGAGTGGAGTCATTCTGAACACAGGTCTCTTCGCCGTGGCGAACGACCCAAGTGAAGAATCCAGAGACTTCCGGCGTCGGTCGCGTTGCCATCACTCTCGGGACTTCTTCGGCCGCACAGTCCGGGCA
>JAJZDO010000424.1 GCA_021805955.1 Acidobacteriota bacterium | reverse complement strand
CTGTGAGGTTCAGCAGAAAATAGTAGGTTGCCTCCACATCGTCTCGACTTACCACTTCCACGCCATAAGGCGCAGCGATCAGTGGAGACAACTTGCCTGTAGTTCCGACCGCGCGGGCAAGCACTTCGTAAAAATCATCTTCGGCGCAATCCGTCCCCACATAGAAAACCCAGCCTTGTCCATGGCGATTGCGAGTGATCGCCGGTCGGCCTGTCATCCTGCCTCCGCGAAAGGTCGCGATCGGTTCGGCACCATGCAGCGTGAGCGATTCAAGTATGGTGTGCGGACGGAAAACCGTGTCGCTTCCCGACAGGCTGATTCCAAATCCAGCCTTTTCCAAGACCGGATACTCAATGAAGTCCACTTCGTTGGCTTCTGCGGTCACCCCCGCCATCTCCGCGAACGGGCCCGGCGGGAGCACTCGCCTCATGCTGACATCCATCTTCTGTGTGCCGGCACGGTAATTGAGAACAAGAATTCCACCGCGAGACACGAATGCCTGCAATCGCGTAACGGTCGCATCGTCGACCAGATGCAGATTCGGTGCGACGATCAACGTGTAACCTGAAAAGTCTACCGACACCGGGACAACATCGACATTGCGCTGTAGCACCTTGATGCCGCGATAGTAGCGACCCTCTTCGCTGTTGTATGGTCGACCCTTAGGACCAATCGATCCGAATCCCTGCGACCATTCGTTGTCGAAATTGTAGAGCAGAGCGATGTCCGCGCGCGTGACCGCTTCCGCCAGGCGCGGACCAAGACGCGCGAACTCTCTGCCGATTTGCTCGAAAATCGGTTTCGCCGGGATCGACCCGTCGAAGGCTTGGATGAAGGAAGGCCGGAATTGCTCGTTGCCGGCCAGCGGACGACGCCACTCGAAGTAGAGATGTCCGTGACTTCCATGAGCAAGATTGATATACGCCTGCAGCCGCAGGCCTTCATCGACGACGTTGGCCGGGACATAGGCAATTTGCTCCGCGCAGAAGAACCGCTGGTGGGGTCCGGCGCATCGGGAGAAATCGTCATTGAAACCTGAAATATATTGGTTCTGGAATCCGCTCACGCCTGGCGCAATGACATAGTTATCCCATGCCGTCGCATCCAGAAACTCCGTCGCGGCGGCAAACACGTCCACCGACCAGGCGGGGCTCGGCCAGTTCGTGGAGATGAATTGATCTTTCATCGCCTTTCGGAGAATAACCGCCTGGCGCCGTAAATGGTTCAGAAAGGAATCTGAGAAGAACTGCCGATAGGCCAGAGTGATCGCGGGCTGCCACCCGCCCTCAGCGGAATTCTTCGGGAAGTGAATTTGCGACCAGGCGGTATATTGATTGCTCCAGAATGCGCCGTTCCAATCGCGGTTCAGCGCGTCCAGCGTTCCGTAGCGCTTCTGGAGCCACACTCGAAACGCTCTCTCAGAATCGGGATCGAAGGCCTCGAATGGAAATCCCGGCTCATTATCAAGCTGCCAGCCGATCACGCCCGGATGATGGCCGTAGTGCTCGGCCAGCGCGGTCACAATGCGTTCGCACGCTGCTTGATAACTCGGGCTACTGGTGCAATAACCCTTTCGTCCGCCATAGGTATATGGACCAATGACATCGCCTGTCAAAACGTCCGGGTGCGACTGATATAACCAAGGAGGTACCGACGCCGTCGGCGTGCCGAGAATCACATCAATCCCGTGGTGGTTTGCCAGAGCAATGGCTCGATCCATCCAGTCGAATTCAAACTTCCCGGGCATGGGTTCATAGATCGCCCAGGCAAACTCTCCCATGCGGACCGTATTGATTCCCAGTTCCTGCATTTTGCGGAAATCTACTTCCCATTCCGAAGGCTCCCACCATTCCGGATAATAAGCAGTTCCCAGGAAATAGCGATTCCAGAGCTTTCGGCCCTCTTTTCCAGTGTTGAATGTGCTTTGCGCCTGGGCTGTTCCCACAGGTCCTACGAGAGCGCTCATTCCTGCAAGACCAGCCAGCTTATTGAATGTCCTTCGGTCCACCCGCAACCTCTTTCTTCCAGCAACGGTTTCAATCTTACAGTCGATGAGGACGCCTCCCTCACGGGAAAACGGCCTCATCTGGATCATTCAGTAAATTGCGAGGCGGCACGATTTAGAAAACATACTTCGCGGATAGCTGGAAGAACCTGGCGTCGGGCGTATTGTTTTGAAGACCCAGGTAGGAAGTTATCAAGCCCGCATTGGTGCTATCGTTCGTGTTGCCGGGTTGCCCCCAACTTGGATGGTTGAATAGATTGAATATATCTGAACGAACCTCAAGATACTGCTGCTTTACGGTCGGAAAGTCTTTGAATATGGAAATTGCCCGCCGCGCGCGTGTCTCTCATTCCACCGTATCCTGGGTGATCAATAACGTCGAAACGGTCGACCCCAGACTTGTTTGCCGCGTTCAGGCTGTGATTGAAGAGGTTGGCTACCTGCCGAATTTTCAGGCTCGCGCCCTGGCGCGCGGCAGTAGTCACACCGTCGGCCTGATCGTATCGGAGTTGAGCGGCGGCAATCCCTTTTTCTCCGAGATCATTCTCTATTTTGAAAGAGCCGCTGTCGAAAGCGGCTATGAAGTCCTGATCGGTTTCACCGATACCGAAGTTCGTCCCGACCATGTCGCCATCTGCGCGACCCGCATGCAGGAACGGCAGGTGGAAGGAATCGCCGTCCTTACCTTCGGCATGGAGCAATATCTCCAGAACTGCGCCATCGACGTTCCCATGGTCGATATGGGCAATGATGGCGA
>JAJZDO010000188.1 GCA_021805955.1 Acidobacteriota bacterium | reverse complement strand
GGAAGGTTCGTCGAGGCCGAGCCAGGTGGAGCATATCTCCATCAGCAATGGTGCGTCGGAATGCAATATTCCCCCCGGGAGTGCGGCGTTGTTGACGTGGGAATAGCGATGACCGCCTTCGCCAACATCCGCGCAGGGATGCTGGCTTGCGTTGTATTGTGCTGGGGCGACAGGGTTTGGGCTCGCCAAATGCAGCAAGCAGCGATCAAACTTTAGTCACTCGCGGGCGGTTGCAAAGTGGGCTACACTCTGGATAATATTTTCCAATTCCAGCGAAGCACGCCATTTTTTCTGGTTGCGATTGTTTCCCTTAGTGGTTGTCATGGAAACCAACGTCATTTTATTTGTTGGCGCCATCCTGCTTGCCGGCGGTTGCATCGGGCTCCTGATTGTTCGCCTGACCAGTCCATTTTTTCAAGGCGTCGGCTGGCTCGGAGCTTCTTTCGCCTGCGGCGCGCTGGCGGCCGTGGTGTTCGCCGACCGGGGTTATGGTTTCTTTCTCTTGCTCGCGGACGCCCTGATTTTGCTGGCGTTTGTGTTCCTGCACGTTTGTTTTTTGGAATTAAGCGGGCGCGAGTCGGTCGTTCCCCGGTTGGGAATCGCATTGCTCATCGCGCAAGCGCTGAGCTATTTTTTCTATCTGCACGCGCACGAATTGCGGCAACTGTCCGTTGTAACTATCGGCTTGCTGGTGGCGGTGCAGGCCGGCGAGAGCGCATTGCTGCTGAAGAAAACGAACCAGAAAGGAATGGATGCGCCGGTTTGGTTCAACATTGCGCTTCTGCTGGGCTTCGCCGTCTTCAACCTTGTCCGAAGTGCGATTGTTCTTGTGGTAGGAACACCGACGGACCCACAATTGCCAAACCCGTTAGAGGTGTCTGCGGCTGTCGTATTTCTCGGCGCTGGAATTGGACTCGGTTTTGGCGTGTTCTGGATGGAAGGTCACCAGATTCGGCTAAAGCTGGAGCAACTGGCGAGCATCGATCCCTTGACCGGCATCTACAATCGCCGCTCCTTTATCGCGTTGTGCGAGCAGGAATTGCTGCGGACCTCTCGGAGCGGGGAAGTTTTCTCGCTGATCATGTTCGACCTCGATCATTTCAAGGCGATCAATGATCGTCATGGCCATCGCTTTGGCGATTCGGTGCTGTGCGAAGTGGTGGACAAGCTGCGGAATTCCGTGCGCAACATCGATATCGTCGGACGTTGGGGCGGCGAAGAATTTGTTGCGCTGTTGCCGAAGGCGGACACGGAGGCGGCGCTGATTGTCGCGCGCCGATTGCAGTACCATGTGGACTCCATCTCGATGGTCAGTCCTCGCGCGCACGGCATAAACGGAGAAAACCGGGTCACGGTTACGTTGAGCATCGGCATTGCTACCTACTTCGGTCATGATCCTTCAATCACGATCCATGACCTGCTGCACCAATGCGATTCGGCCATGTATCAAGCCAAGGCAGAGGGGCGTGATCGAATCGTCTCCGTCAATCCGCAATTGGCGCTGATCCAGACAAGTTCGCACGGGTCAGGGTCGGATGCCGACGGCGCTCAACATGCGACCGGTGAATCCCTGCTCGGCACGGTGGGAGAAAAACCGATTTTTACCGCAGGCGGTGCACAGATTTAGGCGATGGATCTTCGTCTGCGCAATCCCCGCATCCAGCAACTGGCGACGGTTCGCTTCGGCCAGGTTGAGATGCAGGCTGGGCCCCAGGTTGCTATGTCCGGGGGCACGCGCCGTCAAAAACAGCATGGGATATTTTTCTTTGATCGGGTCCAGGTCGAATACTTCTTCAAACAGCGTATCCGCGTAACAGAACTGCGATGCAAACTCCATCCGCACTTCTTCGCCAACCGAATAGCAGCAGGGGCCAATTCCAGGCCCTATGGCAGCTGTCAGGTCGCGCGGCCGGCTGCCAAACTCTGCCCGCAGACGTCCCACGCCGCGCTCCGCAATGCGCGCCAACGTTCCGCGCCAGCCGGCATGGAACGCGGCGACAATTCGCTGCCGCACATCCACGACCAGCACCGGGATACAGTCCGCCGTTTGAATTCCAAGAAGCGCGCCAGGCTCGGTGGCGATCCACCCATCCCCTCGCAGAGGCTCTGCGGGCCCGGAATTTTCGTTCACGCAACGACTGGTTCGATGCACCAATCCAGAATGAATTTGCCGCAGTAACCGCAGTTGAACTTTTTTGGCTTGGCCCGGTCGTACTTTCTGGGCAGCGCCGCCGAGCAAAGCCTGCACAAATAGCTCGCGATTGCGCTCTACATTGTCGCGCGAGTCAGCCGCAGTGAATCCTAAATTCAACTCGCCACAGCCCGGCTTTCGAACGCCCGGCTGATAGACCGTCGATACCCCTCCGCTGCGCGTACTAAAGCCATGCACCAGCCAGCTATATTTCGTCCACTGCGGTATGCAAAGAATCTCTGGCCCAGGGTTTTGCTTTGAGGGCTTCTTCGGCGCAGGCATCGAGTCGCCCTGCGGCTGTTTCACCATGCCGGCAGATTTTTTGCGAGCGGAAATGCCGTTTCCGGGGCCGGGCGCAGCCTTTTTGTGCGGGCTGTGGACCAGGCCGCCAAGGCGGAACAGGGCATCGAGTTCTTGCAGTCGGGCGCGGTCGGTTTGAGGAGATTTTTTGGCTGGCACATCTAAATTTTATGCTGGACTCGGGGCCCGTATATGGGGAGACGCGAAAGGCCCGCGTTGGCGGGCCCTGCATCGAGGCTAGCGAAGAGGAATTGGCAGGGACTTAAAGGAAG
>JAJZDO010000649.1 GCA_021805955.1 Acidobacteriota bacterium | reverse complement strand
GGCCGGGATTTCGATGCCAACCTTGCGGCAAGCCTCCAGCAGCAGCGTTCCCGCAGGAGCTGTGATTGTCTTGCCGTCGACCGTGAGTGTTACATCAGCCATACTTTTGAACTTTCCTGGACGTCGTAACTTCAGGCGGAGAAAGAAATTTCTACCACTTCCGCTGTAGACGTCGGTTCTGGGACGATTTCGCCGTGCTCTCGCATGACCTGAATGTGTGCTTCGATGCCTTCGCGAATCAGCTTTTTTGTATCGTCAAGAGTTTTGGCGACGACGCCTAGTCCTGGCAGATCGGGCACATACGCGCCATAGCCCGTGGTCGACTTCTCGCAAATCACCGTGTATTTCATTCCTGCCTCCACTGCTTCAGACCGGCCTGTTTCAGCATGGTGTTCAGTGTTCCCCTTGGTATATCGTCGTTACCTTGACCCGCCACAGTTACAGTTCATGGTTTCGCTGGATAGTGGTAGTGTTCGTGGCTTCCAGTCGTTCTCACATGCTTCGAGCCATCCTTTTCGATCATACGAATAAAATCCCGGTAGTTCACGCAAGGACCAGTTCTTGTTGCTTCGCATACGGGCAGGGTTTGCCGTTTAAGTGATCTTCAAATTCCTGGCGAAACTTTTTCACGAATGCGATGGTCGGCATGGCCGCGGCATCGCCCAACGGGCAGAAAGTGCGGCCGAGCATGTTTTCCGCCAAGTAGCGGATATTGTCGATGTCCTTGGCTTCGCCGCCCCCCGCATGAAAACGCGTCAGCGTCTTCTTCAACCAGTCCGTTCCTTCGCGGCAGGGAATGCACCAGCCGCAGCTTTCGTGCTGGTAGAACTGAATCGTGCGCAGCGCAAACTCCACGATGCAGACGGTGTCGTCCAGCACCACCACGCCGCCGGAGCCCAACATGCTGCCCGCTTTGCCCACCTGGTCGAAATCCATGCCAATGTCGATTTCGCTCGGCAACAGGACCGGCGTCGAAGAGCCACCCGGGACGACGGCCTTGAGTTGGCGACCGCCGCGAATGCCGCCGGCAACTTCGTAAATCATTTTTTTCAGGTTGTAGCCCATGGGCAGTTCGTACACGCCGGGGCGCTCGGCATGTCCGCTGATGCAGAACAAACGCGTACCGCCGTTACGCTCGGAACCAATCCTTGCATACGCTTCTCCGCCCATATTCAGAATGTGCGGCACCGAGGCAATGGTCTCCGCATTGTTGATCACCGTCGGACCGCCATATAGCCCGACAACAGCAGGGAATGGCGGCCGGATGCGCGGAACGCCGCGCTTGCCTTCGAGCGACTCCATCAGCGCGGACTCTTCGCCGACTTCATAAGCGCCGGCTCCGGTCTGCGAAATGATCTCAAAGTCGAAGCTGGAGCCGAAGATCCCTTTTCCAAGAAAGCCCTTGGCATAGGCATCGGCAATCGCCTTTTCCATGATGGTGAGCAGGTATCGATACTCGCCGCGCAGATAAATAAAGCCTGTTTTTGCTCCGACAGCCAAACCGGCGATGATGCAACCTTCAATGACGGAGTGGGGATCGTGGAGGAAAATCAGGTGATCTTTGCAGGTGCCAGGCTCACTTTCATCGCCGTTGACCAGTACGTATTTCGGTTTCTCCGATTGCTTGGGAACGAACGACCACTTCATGCCCGTCGGAAATCCCGCGCCGCCGCGGCCGCGCAGATTGGAAGCCTTCATCTGAGCGATGATCCAATCCGGCCCCTGTTCTATGGCCTGGCGGACAGCCTTGTATCCGTCCAGTTCGATATAGCGGTCAATATTGGTTGCGTCCTGACCGAATCTGCGGCTGACAACCTTCACTTCATCGGGATGGGAAACGAGTTTGGGCATTGTTCTTATTGGCCCGCCTTGCTGCGATATTGGTCCAGCACTGCGTCCATGGCTTCGGGCGTCAGTTCCTCATGAAAGTCGTAGTTCACCTGGACTGCTGGCGCCCAACTGCAGGCTCCGATGCACTCGACTTCTTCCAGGGAAAACATGCCATCGGGCGTGGTCTCTTTATGCGCGATGCCAAGACGCTTCTTGCAATGCGTAAGGATTTCCTTGCCGCCGCGCAACATACAACTAATATTGGTACAGACCTGCACGTTGTATTTTCCAATGGGCCGGGTGCGCAGCATGGAGTAGTAGGTCAGAACGTTGCGCACATCCAGCACGGTGAGTTCGAGGCGCTGGGCAATTTCCGCAATGGCCGCGTCGGACACGTAGCCAATCTCATCTTGCGCGTACAGCAGCATCGGAATCAGCGCGGAGCGACGTCGCGGATAGAGCGTCACCAGCTTGTCAAATCGTGCGGCAAGTTCAGGAGAAAAAATCGTGCTGCCGGGTTTTGGATTCTCGAGGATCGTCGTCAGGCTCATGCTTGCACCTTGTGCAGCAAATACTCGACGGCTGCTTCCACTTCCAGGGCATGCTCGACACCCTCAAAGCGAATCAAACCGTCTTCTGTGAAGAAAAATGTTGCATATTCGTCGCCAATCTCCCCATTTTCCGGGCGAAACTCGGTGGTACCGACGCCGGAAGCATTGGGTCCGACAAGACTCAACTTACCGCACGGGCCCAGCACGTCCAGCCGAGCGTTGGACCCGGAATGTAGGCGTATCGAATGAGCGGGCGCGGCGATGGAATGCATGGCCACGTGCGAGCGAAGCAGGGAAGTGAACGAGATCCACAATTCTGACGCGAGTTGCGATGAGGCGGGCGATTCCACGGAAACCTCGGCGGTGGCGCTCATCGATCAAT
>JAJZDO010000511.1 GCA_021805955.1 Acidobacteriota bacterium | reverse complement strand
TGGATTGAACTGGCGCTGGGTTGCTACTTTGCGCTAACGGTCTGGTATGCCATTGCGAATGAAAACTACTTTACCGTGCCCTTTCTTTTTCTCTTCGTTCTGGGGTACTGGTATACGGGCCTGCTGAGTTTGTTGCAAGGGCGCTGGGAGCGATTCCGCAGTGGCGGCGTGAATCTGGATGAGTCGTCACCGAAGCCGTTCCCGGTGGGCGTGTAGGGAAATCTCTAAATCTGGAACACCGTTTGCGGATTCATGCGTCTATTGCAGTGTAGGCGGTCGAATGCACGGTACGAGAGGCTCGCTTTGAATACAGAACGAAGCAACAAAAAATCCTGGACATCTATGGGAGTTTTCACAGCAGCTAGCGCGGCATTGCTGTTGGCTATGGCCGGATGTGGCAGCACGCAGAGTGCGAGCACAAGTCCGCCGTTGGGCACGAATCCCCCTCCGCCGACATCGCCGCCGCCCACGCCAACGCAGCAAGGTTCCGTGACGGTTGCGCCGCAGAACGCCGCACTGGCCCCGGGGCAGACGCAGCAATTTACCGCCAGCAGCACCAGCAGTGGGCAAATCCTTTGGCAGGTGAACGGCGTTGCGGGCGGCAATGCCAGCGTGGGCACCATTGACGCAACGGGCAAGTACACGGCTCCGACGCAGGTATCGCAGAGCGAGAATGTCGTGGTGTCCGCGGCTCTGTCTGGTTCACAGCAGACCAACTACGCAACCGCACCGGTGGCGCTAATCCAGCCGGGGCAGGTGTTGCAGACGGTGAATCCGCAGGTGGCGCTATATGCGATCTATCTGCCGCAGCCGGGCAGCGTGACCGTGCAGTTTGGCCCGAACACCAGCTATACCTTGCATACATGGGCGCAGACAAGTCCGACGCAACCGAACAACTATGGCGGCGAGGTGAACATGGAGGTCGCGGGGATGCGCGCCTCCTCGACATATCACATGCAGGCGCTGGTGACGCTGGCCAACGGCGTGACCTACACGGACAGCGACCACACCTTCACCACGGGTGCCGCGCCGCAGACGGGGCCAGTGCAGGTGAGCACACCCAACGGGCAGACGCCGCAGCCGGGCATTGAATTGTTGGACGCGCTGCAACCGAATACCACCACTTTTTCTCCCAGCATTGCGCAGGCGTACGCAACCGATCTGCAGGGCAATGTGATCTGGACGTACAGCTATGCGACGGCCGCGACCTCTCCTGCCATATTGTTTCCGATCAAGCTGCTGCCGAACGGGGATTTTTTGTTCTACCTGGAAACGTTTAGCAATCTTCTGGGGTCTCCTGCCCCGCCCAGTAATCCCCCGGCAACATTCAATGATCTGCGCGAAATTGATTTGGCAGGCAACACGATTCACGACCTGACCATGGCCCAACTGAATCAGGCGCTGGCTGCTAAGGGGTACAACATTACGCTCCAGGCCTTCAGTCATGATGTATTGGCTCTACCCAATGGGCATAAGGTTTTGCTGGCCAGCACCGTCACACCCTTCACCAACCTGCCGGGCTATCCGGGCACGACCAATGTTCTGGGCGACGTACTGATTGATGTCGATGCAAACTACAATCCCGACTGGGTTTGGAACACCTTCGCTCATCTGGATATCAACCGTCATCCAATGCAGTTTCCCGATTGGACGCACGGCAACGCGCTGCTCTACTCCACAGACGACCATGATCTTCTATTTTCCATGCGTCATCAGAATTGGATTGTCAAAATTGATTTTCAGGATGGAACCGGAACGGGCAACATTTTATGGCATCTGGGCTATCAGGGAGATTTCACGCTGGTGGGTGGCACCGATCCCACAGATTGGTTTTATGCGCAACATGGCATGAACTTTTTTAGTCCGAATACCAGCGGCGTTTTCCAGTTGGGCACGTTTGACAATGGGAATGACCGGCAGTTTCCCGCGGGAGTGACCTGCGGAGCCGCCGGTGCTCCTCCCTGCGAATACTCCACAGTGCCCGTGTTGCAGATTGATGAGAATGCAAAGACGGCGACTTTCGTCTCCCACTATATCGCCCCAGCCAGCATGTATAGTTTTTGGGGCGGGCAGGCAGATTTGCTGCCGAACGGCGACTACGAAGCAGATTTCTGCGCTCCGTCCAGCGGTGCGATCGTGCAGGAATATCAGCCGGGATCGAGCGTCGTGCAAACCTCACCGCAGATTGTCTGGCAGTCGGTGTCTCCCGGATTCGACCAGTATCGCGCCCTGCGGATTCCCAGCTTGTACCCCGGCGTACAGTGGTAGCCAGGGTTTTGGAAGCGATGACAAAGACGACCGCAGATTGCTCGGCTACTTCACGCAGTTTCGCTCAGAAAGACGTGTGAGGATGGATCCACGCAAAGAAAAAGCGCCCGCACTGCGCGGGCGCTTTTTGCTGCGTGGATATTCTTCTACCAGCGCACGCCGATGGTGACAGGAAAAAACTGCGCGTAGTAGCCCGGCGGTAGGCCATGGTTGGGGGTGTAGGTCTTCAGATAGCGCGCCTCTAGGAAAATCTTGTAGCGCTCGTAGGGAGACAGCCGCCATTCCAAGCCCGTACCAACGTTCAACGCACCTTGGTTGCTGGATTCTTGTTTGACATTGAAGCTGCCAACGCACGGACCACTATAGCCACTATAGCCACTATACCCACTGTAGCCGCTGTAGCCGCAGGGTACCAAAACGCCCCCAGTGAAAGTGGTGAGCTGACGAGAGAATCCTCCGCCACCCAAAACGTAGGCATTGAGCACACTGTGCGCCAT
>JAJZDO010001023.1 GCA_021805955.1 Acidobacteriota bacterium | reverse complement strand
TTCTGGATGGTGTTGCGTCCATCCTGACCACCATAGACCATGGCTCCCAGCGTGCCGGCAGGCGCGTACCTACCCGTGTTGACGACGTTTGGGCTGAAGGTGCCCCAGCGGTTCTGTACCTCGCTCCAGCCACCTTGATACTGATAGCGCAGTCCGAGGTTGAGTGTGAAGGTTGGGCTGATCTGATAGTCGTCCTGGATGAAGGTGCCCATGTTCCACATGCGAGCGCCCGTCTCGACATCCTCGTATACGTACCAGCCGTAGACATCGCCGAGTACGAAGTCAGCGTAGGGAACGCCGGTGGAGACGCCACTGAAGACGAAGTTGCCCGAAGAGATATCACCCCAGCCAGTGTAGTTCTGATAGCTTTTGTCGAACTCGCCGCCCATCTTGATGGTGTGGCGACCTTTGATGAGCGTAAAGATATCGGATTCGGCCAGCGCGCCATCTGCTAGCAACGCGTGTACACCGCCGTTGATGCCAATGCCGCCGATTGATCCACCGCTGTTGATGGTCACGGTCGGGAAGATATTGCCCGGCGCGTCATTGCCATAGGCTGGCTCAATGCCGAGCGAGGTGGGATAACCCTTGTGGTAGGTGGGCGGGATGTACTTGTCCACTTCACGCACGCCGCCGACACGTGCTTCGTTGACCATGTGGTCGTTGATGGTCCAGACATCGGTGACCTGGCCGTCTTCGTTGTAGTTGTTGCCCGTTGTGCAGTCAAAACCCAGCGAACAGAAGGCATCTACGTTGTATGTCAATCCAATTGGAAAGAGCATGTAGGAGGCAGAGATGCGGTTCTTCTGGCTCGGCGTGTAATCCACCTTGCCCACATACCACTTGGATGTGGTCTGGCTGCCCGCCACCACGGTGTAGTTGTTCAGGTAAGGATTGCTGCCCGACTGCAGAAAGTTCGGCGCGGGAAAGTATTTCTGGATATTCTGCGCGACAGGGTCGAGGCCTGAGGTAACGCAGTTGTTGGGATAGTTCTGGCCTGTGTTCGGATCTTTGACGGGAACCGGGAAGCAACCCGCTTCCATATTGACGGTGCCGTTCTGGCCCTGCGTTGGAACGGTGGTGGTGTAGACACTGGACGAGGTGTTTGGATTGTCCTGGAAGGTGAAAAAGAAGAAAAGTTTGTTGTGGAGAATCGGTCCGCCGATGCTGCCACCGAACTCGTTCCAGTGGAGGGGCGCGACGACGAGCGGCGCACGGTCAAAGTAGCTGCGCGCGTTGTAGTCGTTGTTTTGATTGAACTCGAAGAGCGAGCCGTGAAACTGGTTGGTGCCGCTCTTGAGCATGACGTTGAAGGCGGCAACGCCGTTGCCATATTGCGCGCCAAAGTTGCTGGTCTGCACGTTGACCTCGCCGATGGCGTCTGGCGGAGGATAGTTGTCGCTGGCGTTGGCGTCGCGCGGCTCCTGGGCAATGGCACCCTCAATCAGAAAGGTTCCGGAGTAGCCTTCTGTTCCGTTGACGCCGATTCCCTGCCCCGATGCGCTTTGGCTGCCGCCGCCATTGACGCCGGGCAGTTCATTGGTCAGCTCGTTGTACCAGATGCCGCCGACGATCGGCGCATTTTGAACGGCTTTGGCGTCGAGGTCAAGGTGCTGGGCAGAATCCTCGGTCTGAAGCAACGGTGCCTCGGCAGTGACGACAACCTGCTGTGTTGCCTGTCCGACCTGGAGTGTTGCATTAACTCCAACGGTGGCCACCGACAGCGTGATGCCGTTCCGGACTTCATCGCGAAAACCTGGCATACTGAATGTGATTTTGTAGTGGCCAGTGGGCAGCGAAGGCAGATCGTAGATTCCCGCGCTGTTGGTCTGAGTCGTGGAATGAATTCCAGTGTCGATATCCAGTACATCGACAGAGGCTCCGGAGATGACCGCGCCGCTGGAATCCGTGACCTGTCCTTTGATTTCGCCGGAGTTCGAGTTCTGAGCCAGAGTCAATCCCGCGGCGAACACAAGGAATGCCAGGGCAAGAACGAGCCTGCGGAATGTATTCGTTTTCATGTATGGTGCCTCCAAAAGGTGTAGCTGAACACGGCGAGCAGACTATCTGGCCAGAGAATACACTTGCATCCGACCAAAGTCGGATTGACGAATCTTTTCGCGACATGGCCCCTACGTCTGCTCCTAAAACCGTTCCAAGTGGCTTGAATTCTATTCTTTCGCGGAATCGATATCCATGCAGAATTCCCTTTTCCACCGACAGGCTTTTCTGCTTTGGAACGGAAGATTGCTGCGAAGTTACCTGCCGATTTCAGCTCTGCAATACGACGCAAAATCAGCCGAAAAGAGGGTACGAAGCGATGGCCGCACAGGGAATGGCGGAAACACGTCTGCTAGTTGCGGCATATTTTGTTGCATTGCAGGAATGAGGATGGCAAGAAAAGGAAATCATCGCAATCCGTCTTTGGTCGGATGGATGGACTGTTTGATCTCGATATGCTCGGGCACGCGCGTTGAGGATGGTTTTGAATGCTCAAAAAACGGCAACCGAGCAGTATAAGGAGCGACCGGGAAGATGGTTCAGAAGGCGTTGATCCTGGGAATTTCGATCATGGAAATTTCAACTTTGACTGTAGCATTGTCTATGGCCGCGCAACAGCCTCAGGAGCCGGTCAATCTCGCGCCGATAGATGGACAGAGCTATGTGCTATAGATTCGGCCCATAAATACTGCGACTTTGTGTATCTTGGCGCATCCAATTGATATGGAACAAGAGGATGCACGCAAGTTGAGTTCGGCAGCGCAGC
>JAJZDO010000885.1 GCA_021805955.1 Acidobacteriota bacterium | reverse complement strand
CTGCAATGGCGGATGCAATCAAGGCGCAGGGCATTCACGCGATTGACGGGGACGTGGTGGGCGACGACACGCTTTTCACCTGGGAACCGTACGGCGTGGGATGGGGATGGGACGATCTGGTGTGGAGTTACGGAGCACCCGTCTCCGCATTGACGCTGGACGACAATGTGGTGAGGCTGCATGTGAGCGGCAACGGGGATGGCACACCGACAGCCACATGGACACCTGCAACTCCGTTCTATACGCTGCAAAATACAGCGCGAGTGGCTACCGACGGAGTAACGGCGGAGCCGGGACTGGACCGCATGCCTGGGTCGCACATGGTACGACTGTGGGGAACGATTCCAGCAGGCGGATATGTGGCTCCGATGGCGATTGAGGATCCGGCGGAGTTTGCTGCGCGGACTCTGCTGATGCTGCTGACAGAGCGCGGTGTGAAGGTGACGGGCGCGGCGCGGGCGCACCATCGATTGAATGCGACAACGACCGACTACGCCATGGAGCAGGCGCTTCCAATGCAATTTCACCCGGTACAGATCAGCTCATTTTCTGCACCGGTGATGGGCAGACGCATATTAGCGGAGCACATATCGCCTCCTGTTGCCGAGGACATTGTGGTGACGAACAAAGTCAGCCAGAATCTGCACGCCGAACTGCTGCTGCGCATGCTGGGAAGCCTTCTGGGCAATGATGGCAGTTACGCACAGGGGGTACGCGTTGTGCGCCAGTTCCTGTTGAACGCCGGCGTAGCTCCGCAGGATTTTTTCTTTCATGATGGCTCCGGGATGAGCATGAGCGATGAGATCACGCCACGCGCATATACGACTTTGCTGGCCTATGCTGCGCATCAGCCTTGGGGAGCGGAGTGGCGAAGAAGCCTGCCGGTCGGTGGAGTGGACGGCTCACTGGATGCGCGCTTCGCAAAAACGACGTTGGATGGAAAGATTGAAGCGAAAACCGGTTCGCTCAGCGAAGTGAGCACACTCAGCGGCTATCTGACTGCGGCGAGCGGCAAGACGCTGGTCTTCTCGATTTTGGTCAATGGACACCTGCCTGGCGATGAGCACGCTCATGCCACGACAGCGGCGATGGACCGGATATGCCTGGCAGTAGCAGCGGCAGAGTGAGCATAGCGCACGATAGAATAAGTGCGTGAGAAAGACGTACAGCAGGCAGATTCAACCTGGATTAGCGTTCCGTAACTTCAGAATCGCCGGTTCGCTCCTGCTCGCGGGGCTGCTGTTGCAAGGCTGCAAGCCATTGCCGCCATCCAAGCCTGCAAGTGAGTTTACGCAGCAGGAGGCGCGGGGATCTGCAGTTTTCCAGGCTCATTGCGCGCGATGCCACTATCCGACAACAACGCAAGGACTGCATGGACCGGGCTTGCAAGCATTGACGAAGATGAAAGCGATGCCTTCCGGAGCGCCCCCAACGGATGCGCGCATTACGCAGACGATTCTGTATGGACATGGAATGATGCAACCGGTGGCTGTGAGTGATACGGATCTGCGCGACCTGCTGGCATATCTGCACACGTTGTGATGCCATCCTGTGAAGGAGCAAAGAGGATGAACAAACCAGAACTGCCCGATGAGTTGCACATGAAGATTCCGATCAATCCAGCGACCGGGACGCAAGGCAATCCGCTTTTGCGCCTGCCCGGACTGATCTTCATCGGGCTTTATATGCTGGGACTTTCAGCGCTGGTGACGGTGCGCGTGGCAGCGCATCATGCGCACCCGCTTTATCTTGTAATTGCTATCCTGTTTGCCGTGGCCAGCTTCGGGCTGGTGCGGCTGTTTCGATGGGCATGGGCGCTGACGCTGGCGGCCGTCTTTTTGCCCATGAGCTACTGCCTGTGGCTGATTCTGCATCACGCGATGCCGCTTGAAGTGGGCGTTGTGCAGATCATTCTGAATCTGCTGCTGTTTCTCTATCTGGTGCGGCTTGAGGTGCGCGCTGCGCTGAGGTGAGCAGTCACTTTGAGTCAACTGCCGCCGACTGAGATTCTACGACTGCCGCGAACGTCGCCGCAGCAACAGAAATCGAAAGTGCATCACGATCGAGCAGCCGAGAAACAGGCCGGAGAAGAAATCAACAGCGAGATGCGCATGGAAGAGTTGCTGGGAAACAAAGATGCGCGGCAACACGCCAAGCACCAGACATAGATTGGCAAGCAGATATATCCGGCGGGCGCGCGGATTGTTTGTCTCATCACAGCAGCACATACTTGATTCTCCTGACAGCAGCTTTGAACATGGATTCAGTCGCGGAAACGATACCAGGCGAAGAGCGCCATCTTGGTCGAAACGATGACCAGCGCAACGGTCATCAAGGGCCAGTCCCACCGATGCTCAAAGAGAAACTCGTAATACCAGAGCAGGATGGCCAGCACACCGCCGAGGATGCCGGCATTCGCCGCGGCACGGCGGCGATGTTCGAGGAAACGTTCATCGACAAACTGCCGCAGAATGGGAATGCGGGCAAGAACCGGTGTATTCATGGCAACTCCTCCAGTTGAAAGATCGCTTCGACCGTGCGGTCGAATATCTGCGCCAGCCGTAAGGCAAGCTCCAGGCTGGGAACGTAGCGGTTTCGTTCAATCGAGATAATGCTCTGCCGCGAGACGCCCGCAAGAGCAGATAACTGCTCCTGTGACCATCCGTGCTCAATACGCAATTCCCGAATGCAATTGACCACCTGAATTTGCAGCAAATTGCTCTTTGCCTCAACCTGAATTGACTGTAACCAGCAAGACTCAAAATGTCA
>JAJZDO010000335.1 GCA_021805955.1 Acidobacteriota bacterium | reverse complement strand
ACGGCAGAAGCAGATTCCCTGCGGGAGACCAAAAACCGAGAGCACCAAAAGGAGAACAAATGAATGCCATGAGAAATGCGCCGTATCGCGCAACCGAGCGCGACGGCCCGGAGGATAGTCAAAAATGCTCAGGTTTGAATGGGACGATGCCAATCGCTCTCACATCGCAGCCCATCGCGTTTCCTGTTTGGAAGCGGAACAGGTGATTGAAAACGAGCCGTTCGATCTGGAGATGCAAAGCGTAAACGGCGAAGAACGATTCGTGCAACTGGGAGAAACCAACGCAGGCCGCATCCTGGTCGTCGTCTCCACTTGGCGACGGACCCTGATTCGCGTGGTCACAGCTTTCGACGCTCCCAAATCAATGAAGCTCACCTATATCGCGCAGAGAGGCAGCCCCCATGGAACCGACCCTCAAAGTCCCTGAGTTCAAGACCGAGCACGAGGAAGCGAACTGGTGGTTCGAAAACCGGCAACAGCTCGCAGAGCAGTTTGCGCAGGCCGCCGCCGATGGGAAACTCACTCGCGGAACAGTCGCGCGGCGGGGAAACACCCCCACCACAACCATCCGCCTCGCCCCGGAAGACATTGCCCGCGCGCGCGTCCAGGCCGAACGCAAAGGCCTCAAATACCAGACCTACCTGAAGATGCTGATCCATCAGGCGCTGCATCAGGAGGAGCTTCAGGGCAACTCCGCCGCGCAGCAACGGAAAACTCCGTGACCGAAGCGCCGGACTGACCCCTGACCACTGGCATCCAATTATTCCAGTCTGTGTCATACTGTTGTTTCGTCGCCGATCTGCGTCCGAAATCCAGCCGCCGCAGGCGTCGTTTTTGGAGGGAATCGAGCCATGCGAGCCACCCAGCGCGGACGGATTCAGAATCGGTGCCGGATATTTGAAATGCAAAATGAAATTTGTATAAGCCGCATACAATCAAATATATACAAAAAATGAAATCAATCGAAATCTCAACAACTCCAATGTAATCTAAGGTTTGAGCAAAATCGTACCACCCCCTCCCCCCTCCGGTAACATTAAATATTTACTGAGTAGTACACAATCACTTTTTAAGTGATTCATTAAAATGAAGTTGAATAGAAAACAGAGAATTTCACCGGCAACCTCAGCCGAAAGCCAGCCCGCGACCATCGGGAGCGGCCACAAACGGTCGTGGCGCGGCGAGAGTCGCGCGGCTGCTGCATGCAATGCCTGCTGCATGCAATGCCTTTTCGATTTGGAATTTCGGTCGGCAGCTCGTTGTTTCCTCCGGCCTCAGCCGAAAGCCAGCCCGCGACCAACGGAAGCGGCCACAAACGGTCGTGGCGCGGCGAGAGCCGCGCGGCTGCTGCATGCAATGCCAATGCGCCCGAAGCGAGGGGGAGGTTCGCTTCGGGCGGCTGGTTCTGGTCCGGATCGGTGTTTGTGCAGAAATGGGGAGGTCCGATCCGGACCATTGGAAGCTGCTTCCGGTCAGTTGCCGGAGGCAGCGGTTCCACTTGTGGCCGTGTTGCCGACGTTGTTCGTCAGCATCTGCACGGTGACGCGGCGGTTCATGGCGCGGCCCGACGACGTGTGGTTGTCGCCCACGGCCTGGTCTTCGCCGATTCCGATCAGGTAGAAGCGGCGCGGCGAAATCTGGTACTTCGAAGCCAGGTACTGCACCACGGCGTCGGCCCGGCGCTGGCTGAGCTGGTAGTTGTACTGTGCGTTGCCCGTTGAGTCGGTGCCGCCCGTCACTTCCAGAATGTAGCTGTTCGCGCCATTCAGTTTCGCGGCAAAGCTATCCAGTTCCGCGCGGTCGTTGCTGGTCAGCACGGCCTTGTCGAAGGCGAAGTTCACGGTCACGTCGCCGGTCTGCTTGTAGTTGTCGAGTCCGGCGACGACATCGGAGAGTGCGCTGGCGCGATGCACGGCGTCATTGGCCGCCGACGTCGCATTCTGCGCCGACTGCTCCGCCGCGTTCGCGCTCTGTCCGGCGGCGTCGGCGGACTGCTGCGCCTTTCCGATGCCGGCCTGTGCGCGGTCGTCCACATCGTGGATGGCGCGGTTGTTGTCGGCGGTCTTCTGGTCGAGTTGGTCGGTCTGTTGGATGATCGGCGCGGTCTGGCTGTGAACGTAGTTCTTGGTCGCGCATCCGGTAATGCTCAGCAGGGCGCAAATGCTCACTGCCACATGAATCGGCTGAATTTTGATCGACTGGTTTTTCATTCTTGTCCCCTCATTCCGCCGGGAGCCGAACTCCCGTCCCCGGTCTGTTGTTGTTGCCAACGTCAATACAGAGAGCAAAGCGCGTGCCAAATCCGGCAAGTCATGCAAAGCTCATCGAATCATATAGATGAACTTTCATTCGTGTATTCGGAAGGCTGCCGCGTCGTGTAACTTTTACACCGCTGAGTAAAACCTGCTCGGTGAAAATCGTCCTCGGTGTGCGAATCCGTTCGCAACCGGCAGACGAGTACACTGGGAATCAGTCGCTACAGGGCCGAAACTGTGGAGCTGGGACTCATGGACCTTTACGAGAAAATCCGCACGCTGCCCACCGATCCCGGCGTCTACCTCTACAAGGACGCCGACGGCAAAGTCATCTATGTGGGCAAGGCGCGCAACCTCCGCGCGCGCGTTCGCAGCTATCTGCTGGAGGCCAGCCAGGCCAACGCCAAGACCGGAACGCTCATGCGCGAGGCCGTCGATCTCGATTACATCCTCGTGGCCAACGAGCAGGAAGCGCTGGCGCTGGAAAACAACCTCATCAAGCAGCGCAAACCGC